>CALRTD020000253.1:0-6623 GCA_943371015.1 Synechococcus sp. UW140
CAATTATTGAAATTGATGAATTGATGATTGTTTCAGAAATTTCAGCGTTGTTGATCTGTTGAAATAATTGAAAGGCTTCTTCTTCACCTTCAAAGCCTCCGATTTCAATTTCCTGATCATTCTTTTTTCTGACAACAAGTTTAGGGCAAAAAAAGTGAAGCAATGGAAATCCAATCCCGTCGTGATGTTCAGACGAAATACCTTTTTCAATTTCGTTCTTTAAATCATAGCTGAGGTGACCAAAAATCCAGTCGCGAGTTAAATCAACAAACGATTGAAGTGCATCAAAAGACGCAGATTGATCTGGTGTTACAATTGCAGAATGTATTCCGAAACCAGCCACAAGTTCTTCAGTAAATCCTTGTTTCCCGTTTCCGCCGCACACACAGGCCGTATCTGTTACTGCTGCAACAGCAATCAGTTTTTCCTGCAATTGATGATTACTGAAAGAATAGGTAAACCATTTCCGCATCCGCAAAAATAAGCTGATTCTTTTAGTAACATCATTTAGATTTTAATGTATTTAATTTGCTTCGTACATCTGTTTTACTATATATTGCCTTCCCAATGATAATCAATTGGTTATCATTAAACCCTGTTTGACCCATGCAGACCCCCAAACTACAATGTCTGCTTGTGCTTGTTTCTGCAATTGTTTTAAATACTGAAATAGAAGCACAAAATGTAGGCATTAATGCAACCGGTGCAGCCCCCAATGCATCAGCAATGTTAGATATTGTTTCTACAACACGCGGACTCCTTGTTCCGCGTATGACTACCGTTCAGCGCACAGCAATAGCTACGCCTGCACAAGGGTTATATGTCTATGATTTAACAACGAATAGTTTTTGGTTTTACAACGGAACGGTTTGGGTGGAGTTGTCGGAGAATAATGGGTGGAAACTTATCGGGAATAACTTAACAGGAACAGAATTTATAGGCTCAATCAACAATCAGCCATTCATGATCAACACCAATAACACGGAGCGAATGCGTGTGTTTGGTAATGGGCAGATTGGAGTAAACACAGCCGCGCCGGCAGCTGCTAATTTATTCAGCGTTACGGCTACAGCTACCGAGCGTGTTGCAATAGCCGGCTTCTCGAGTTCAACAACAACGGGAAACAGTGCTGTTTATGGTGAAATCAACAGCTCCGCATCCAGCAGGTCATATGGTGTATATGGTGTATTTAACGGCGTCAATACGGGCGTTATTTCTGCAAGCGGAGTGTGCGGAATAACTAACAATACAACGCAAGGTTCAAACTACACCACCAGTCTGAACCGCGGAGTTTGGGGTACGCTGGGAAACAATGTGCAATATAGTTTTGGGGTGTTTGGTAATGTAGGAACTAACCTCTCTACACGCACCGGTGGAGTCCTCGGACAAAACAGCAACGGTACTGCAACCTGGACAAGCATCGCTTATTATTCGGCAGCTTCAACCAGTTACGGTGTTTATTCAAGTAACGCAACCAACGGAAGCGGTGCGGGACGTTTGGCTAATCCCACAGCGTCTTTATTTACATATCCTCAAGAACCTAACTTTGGAATTGGTGCGGGTTTAAGCGGTGGGGTAATGGGTGCTTGGATTCACGGACAAGTTTACGGAACTGTTCTTTCAGGTAATCGTTTTGGAGTTTATGTTGACGGATTAACCATTACAAATAATGCAATTGTACAGCTGGTGCCTGTTGCCGGCAACACTCAGAAACGAATAGCTACTTATGCTTCAACGGGTATAACGCAGGATGTATATGCAAAAGGAAAGGCAGAACTTACAGATGGTGTTGCAGTAGTTTATTTCGACAGCAGCTTTGCCGCTCTTACTGGCAGCGGCGATAATGTTGTGGTTACTGTTACACCACTCGGACAGAGTGCAGGAATTTATATTTCTGAAATCAGGGCTGATGGTTTTGTTGTGCGCGAAAATAATGGAGGAGCATCATCCATAAATTTCACGTGGATCGCGGTGTGCTCAAATCCAAGTACTCCTGTTGCTGATGTTTCGCCCGAAATCAGAGACGTATCTTTCGATCAGTACATCAGAATGGTTATGCTTGATGATAGTTTTGGTACTCAGGCTGGATCTGTTTGGTGGGACGGAACATCCGTTCGTTTCGATATTCCGCCGCGTTTGCTGAGTTTGCCCGCTCAAGCGCAACAATAATTCTTTCGTGCTGCCAACATATTCTTGTTGTTGATTGAGGAATTTTTCCCCTGACCGGCAACATAGAAATTAGTTTCAGCGGTAGTGCAGTACCCCGGTTTACTACCTGATTTGCAAAGAATTTAATGTAAATCATTCGGAGTATTGCTGTCGTTTTTCTAAATTTAGAGATATGGTAGTGCATAGGCCCTTGCACTACATCTAAATAACCGGAACAATTAATTTAAGCAGAATGAAAAAAACGTTTACACTAACAGTGTTCTTATTGGCTGTAACCATATATCAGGTTAACGCACAAAACGTAGGTATTAACGCAACCGGTGCAGCTCCAGATGCCTCGGCTATGCTTGATGTTGTTTCTACCACCAGAGGGGCGCTCATTCCGCGTATGACAACATTACAGCGCACGGCAATTGTAGCTCCTGCTGTTGGATTGTATGTTTATGATACCAACCTTAATGCATTTTTATATTGGGATGGTACAGCATGGCGAATGATGGCCTACTCGGGCGGCTGGCTGTTAACCGGTAATACACTGGCAGGAACCGAATTCATGGGCTCTACAAATGCGCAGGCAGTCAGCTTCCGCACAAATAATATTGAACGTATGCGTATTGCGGCTACAACCAACGGTGAGGTTGTGCTCAATCAGCCCGGTGCTTTTGCTTTTTTTGCCGGCGATATGTTTTCTGTTTATACAACAGGATCCAATTATGCAGTAAACGGCTATTTATCAGGCACAGGCAGCGGAATTGGCGTTTATGCTGAAAATACCTCAACCGGGGGTGGTTCCACAGCAGGTTTGTTTATAGCTACCGGAGCTGGTTATGGTATTTATGCCGATGCTGCAGCCGCCAACCGTCCGGGTATCTTCGGAGCATCATCAGCCGCAACAGGCACTGGTGTTGTTGGTCTTGGCAATAATATGGCTACCTACTACACGCTTACCAGCGGAAGCGGCGGAGCATTTACATCCAACAATGCCGGGGTTTATGGTTTTGGTGCTGTTTCCGGTGCTACAGGTGGCGTGTTTGTTGGTAACAATACAACTGCTTCTACACTTGTGGGAGGAACAGGCGTTGCTGCAACCGGTACCAATACCGGCGTTTACGGTCATGCCAACAATACCGGAAACAACACATGGGGCGGTTATTTTAACAACGGCTCTGCTACTGACTATGCGTATGTTGGCGGACGAACAGGTTCAATAAATTATAAAATCACGGGGCCCGGAACTGTAGCAACTATCGTGCGTGATACAAATAATCAGTTGGTGAATTTATACTGCCCCGAATCGCCCGAGGTACTGTTTCAGGACTTTGGTCAGGGACAATTGGTAAATGGTCGTGCTCAGATCATTTTAGATCCAAATTTCTCTAAAAATATTACGGTTAACGAACAGCATCCGCTTCGCGTAATCATTCAGCTTGAGGGCGACTGTCAGGGCGTTTATGTGGCTAACAAAACAGCTACGGGTTTTGAAGTTGTCGAACTTCAGGGGGGGACTTCGAATGTAAATTTCACATGGTTTGTTACAGCTAACCGTGCCGACAGTAAAGATGCTTCCGGCAATCTCGTCTCAACGTTTGCTGATGTGCGTTTTGGCACTGCACCCGGCCCAATGGAAGAAATGAAAGCCGAGGCAAAGCCAGCTGCAAAACCCGAAGCACCGAAAAAAGAACTCCAGAAACCCCAGTAAAATTGCACCATGCTGAAGCCAAAACTCATACTTGCTGCATCATTGCTGAGTGCCTTTTCTCTGCAGGCGCAGGGACTCATCAACAACGGCGCGCGTATTGTTCTCAATACCGGATCAGCAGTTGTAGTTGATGGAGCAACCGGTAATTATACCTCACAAGCCGGTGGATTAATTACCAACAATACCACAGGCGGCTCTATTTACATTGGCGGAAACTGGATCAACAATGCCGGTAATGCAGGTTTCTCCAACGACGGAGCAACAGTGCTGTTAACCGGTGCCGCACAATCAATAGGCGGATCGGCTTCAACAAGTTTTTTTAACCTTACGCTTCAGGGGACCAATACCAAAACGCTTAACATCAACACAACTGTTGGCGGTATTTCAACGCTTACCGGTGTGCTTAGTTTGGGTACACGTCCGCTGGCACTGAATAGTTTTGTACTTACTGTTTCAAACCCCAATGCCGCCGCAATAACCAATACAACAGGTTATATCATAAGCGAAACCAATGCAGCAACTAATCCAAGCATTGTTCGCTGGCAAATGGGAACAACAACCGGAGCACATGTTTATCCGTTCGGTACAAACAGTGCAGTTTTTTTGCCATTTACGTTCAATAAAATTCCGGCTACCAACGCAACAGTTGATGTAGCCACCCGTCCTACAGCAGCAAGCAATAATTTACCCTGGGCAGCAGGTGTTGCACACATGTTTGACCCTACGCTTGCCCAAGACGGTTCAGACGAAGCTGTAATTGATCGCTGGTGGGAAATAAACAGTACTGCGGCTATAACAGCGAACATTACTTTCAGCTACAGAGGAGCTGAGAATACGTTAATTCCTGCTTATCAAACATCAACCATCGGTACTCAATACTGGCTCAGCGGCGGTTGGTTGCCCAACAATGCTGTTCTGGGTGGCGGCACAGGTGTTACTGCCGGTGTTGGAACTGTTACAGCAAATGGCTTAACCATTGCAGCGTCTTATACACCGTGGGTGCTTTCATCGCAACTTGCACCGCTGCCTGTTGAATGGCTCGAAACAAACGGGACCTGCTCAAACGGCAATGCACTTATCCGCTGGAGTACTGCTACTGAACTTAACAATGCTTTTTTCACCATCGAAAAAAGCACCGATGGTTCTGCCTGGGTTCCTGCGGGAACAGTATCCGGAGCCGGAAACAGTGTAATGATCAATAACTACCAGTTTTCTGATCCTGCTCAGCTGGGCACAACTACATATTACCGCATCCGTCAAACCGATTACAACGGACAGTCATCTGTTTCTGCAATCATCACTGTTCATCCCTGCGGGGCCGGTAACGATGTAGTTGATGCGTTTTCCGGCAACGGTAATGTAGTCGTAAATGTGCACACGGCTTTCGGTAAAGATTACCGCATTGTACTTTACGACAGCCGCGGCCGCTTAGTGCGCGATCAGCAGTTTACCGCGCAAGCAGGAGCAAACCGGTTTGAAATGAGCGGAAATATTCCGGCTACCGGAGTGTATATGGTCACTGTAACCAGCGTAACCGGCGAGCAGTACAGCAAGAAGTTGTTTATTACGCGTGATTGATGTAATCATCTTTAAAACGAAAACGGACTGCACGATCATTGGCAGTCCGTTTTCATTTTGCGGTATATGAGCATTACTTCTCCAAAACCATTTCTTTCAATGCTTCAACCCAATAATCATTGCTGTTGAGACTTGGCACAAGCTGCACCTTTTCGCCGCCGTGCTCCTGCAGCAGTTCATCGTATTCGGTGCCTATTTCGTGAATTGTCTCTAAGCAATCGGCCACAAAAGCAGGGGAGAAGGCAAGTATTTTTTTCACTCCTTTTTTGCCGAGTTCTTCAATCACTTTATCAGAATACGGTTTCACCCAGGGTGTGCTGCCTAAGCGCGACTGAAAGCTGATTGTGTAGCGATCTTCGCTGATGCCGAGGTTTTGTGCAAGTTTGCGGGCAGTTTGCACGCAATTGGCTCGGTAACAATAGCGATTGCCGCTGTGCAGTGTTTCGCAGCAGGCACCAAACTTACATTCGCCGCTGCCGTAGTTGGCATCGCCTTTTGTAATCTGCCGCTCCGGAATGCCGTGAAAGCTGAACAGCACGTGATCGTACTCGTTATGATTGTAAGGTGCTGCGGTTTCTGTAAGCGCTTTCAGGTAAGCCGGATGTTCGTGAAAGCGGCTGATGATGCTGATATCGGGCGTGATTTCCCATTTGCCGATAACGTTCATCACCGCTTCAATAGTAGAGCCATTTGCTGCCGATGAAAATTGCGGATACAGCGGAACAACTATTATGCGGTCAACCAAAGCTTTGCGCAGCACATCCAGTGCAGTTTCAAGCGCGGGATTCTGGTAACGCATTCCGAATGCAACCACATAATCATCGCCCAATGATGCTTGTAGCTTTCGCGTTAGTGCCAGCCCATGAATCATCAGCGGCGAACCTTCGCCCGTCCAGATTTCGCTGTACAGCTTAGCCGATTTGGGGCCGCGGAAAGGTGCAATGATCAGATTGACCAATAACCAGCGACCAACCGGATTGATATCTAACACGCGTCTGTCGCTCAGAAATTCGCGTAGGTAACGGCGCACATCTGACGTGCGCGGACTATCGGGTGTGCCGAGGTTGACGAGAAGGATGCCGGTTTTCATTCGTATGCAAAAGACAAACAGATTGCAGAATTGTTTGATCTGCGCTCCATTATTTATTTAAAAAAGGCGCAGCAATTTGCTGCGCCT
>CALRTD020000254.1:0-6618 GCA_943371015.1 Synechococcus sp. UW140
TGCCGAAGATGTAGGAAAACCTATTGACCTGAAATACCGCGCCAAAGTATTTAACCGCACAGATGTAGAGTGGAAAGATGTAAAGATGCGCCTCTCTACCGGCGACCCGATGAAAAGTGCTGCTGCTCCGCAGCCCGAGCGTTGGGTACTGAATTTCCAAAACGATTATCAGATTCAGCAGCGCAGTCAGTTTTACGGCCGTACACCAGAACCGCAGCAAAGCCTCGAAAGTCAGGCATTGCGCAACAATATGCCCTCAGCAGCGCCCGCAAAAGGTTATTATGACGGCAACGAAGAAGAAAAACCGATTGTAGCTGCAGGTCCCGAATTTGAAGAGATTCAGATTTCTGAACTCAGTGCCGAATTCGATATCAAATCAACTTACGATATTCCGGCCAACGGCGAGCCTTACATTGTAGATGTAACCACGCACAACCTGAATGCCAGTTTTCAGTACCGCGCTGTTCCCAAGCTCGACCGCGATGCGTTTCTGATGGCGCGCATTACCGGCTGGGAAGAACTTGATCTGGTAGAAGGCCCGGCCAATGTGTATTTCGGCGGAACTTACGTGGGACAATCTTACATCTATACCCGCAGTACCAGTGATACACTTGACCTTTCGTTTGGCCGCGATCAGAAATTGGTAGTAACCCGTACCAAGCTCAAAGAAATGAGCAGCGAGAAACCATCGAGCACCACAAAGAAAGAGAGCTATTCGTATGAAATTGTGGTGAAAAACACACGCAAATCGGCTGTAAATGTTGAGCTTGTTGACCAGATTCCGGTTTCGCAGGATGCTGAAATTATTGTGGAAACACAAAACGTTTCGGGTGCAACGGTAGATCCGGCAACCGGTTTTGTAACCTGGAAACTGAATATTCCTCCGGGCGAATCGGTAAAACTCACGTTGTCGTATTCGGTAAAGTATCCGAAAAACAAGACACTGAACACCCGTTCCTACAAACGCGCATCGAGAGCTAAATTTTAAGTCCTGAAACAACAAGAACGGTTCGCCCGGCGTTGAACTGACCAACAGTGACCAATCTTTACCGCATACTCGGGGTTTCGGAACACGCCACCGATCAGCAGATCAGGCAGGCTTACCGTGCTCTTGCCAAACGCTATCACCCTGATCTGAATCCGGGCGATGAGCGCGCTGCTGAGAAGTTTCGTGAGGTTGCATCTGCTTACGAAATACTTTCAGATCCGATTTTACGCAGCAATTACGATAAAAAACGGCTTCGGGAAACGCTTTACACCCCGGGGCCGTTTTCCTACAACAATCAAAATCCGCAACCCGAAAACGACGCGGCTAAGCGCCGTGCGTTTTATTCGGAAGCCACCTGGAACTGGGCTGAAACGAAACGCCGCCGTCGCGAGGAAGCACATTACGCCCGCCGCCGCAAAATTTTTGTGGCCATGTCCATTTCTTTCATTGTTTTCATCAGCGCAGCGTTCTGGTTCGATAACTGGGTGCAGGAGCAGCGGGAGTTAAAAGCCGAAGAAATGGCGGTGCTGTTTGCTAAAATCCAGCAAGAAGAGGGAATTATTATTCCCCCGCCCCCCGTTATTGAGGATCTGGACTCACCGTTCGATACGGTTTTCGGTGAAGGGGTGTATGAAGATTTTTCTCCGCACAGCATTACTGTACTTTCCCCGCCGTCAGAATCTGTCGTTTGTCTGGTACAAGCAAAATCGCCGTGGAAAACGATCAGAAACGAATATGTAACACCCGGGAAATGGTTCACACTCCGCAATGTGCCCAAAGGTGCTTATTTCTTCAAGGTATATACCGGCGAAAAATGGAATCCTCAAATTAAGCAGCGCGGCATTACGGCCGGGGGATTTACCTACAATCCGGAATACTATGTTTCGCAGGAAATACCAATTGTAATGACTTCCGAAACTAAAATTCTTCCCAACATCAAAGACACGCTTTCGCTGCAGCCGGAGCAACATCGTTTCAGAAAGGTATCGGCAGACGAATTTCTGGAAAAAGCGCCTGTTAAAAACCCTCAGCGTTAAGGGATAATTGCCACATCGTAAAGACTTCGTATTTTTGCACACATGTACCCAAAAGGAAAGCTCGTAATTATTGGGGGGGCAGTTGACAAAGGCAGTTTCACGGAGAAAAACTTCGATAAGCAGGTTGAAAAGAACCTGAACTTTTTTGAAACCGGAATCCTGAAACGGATCATTACTGAGTCGCTGAAAGGGGAAAGTTCCCGTATCGAAATCATTACTACGGCATCTAAGATTCCGCGTGAAGTAGGTCCCGAATATGCGAAAGCATTTCGTTTCCTCGGCGCTGAGAATGTTGATGTTATGCACATTGAACGGCGGGAACAGGCTACAGAAGCCGAAAACCTGAAACGCCTGAAAGAGGCCGATGTAGTGATGTTCACCGGCGGCGATCAGTTGCGCCTTACTTCCATTTTAGGCGGAACTGCTTTTCATGACCTGTTGCAGGAAAAATACATTCACGAACCGTTTATTTTTGCCGGTACATCGGCAGGAGCTGCCGCGGCTTCCGACAGTATGATCTATCAGGGGTCAAGTCAGGAAGCTCTGCTCAAAGGCGAAGTGAAAATCACCAGCGGTCTCGGCCTGATTGATGATGTAGTAATTGACACACACTTCGTACAGCGCGGCCGCATTGGTCGTTTGTTTCAGGCGGTGGTGGGTAATCCGAAAGTACTGGGCATTGGATTGGGTGAAGATACCGGACTGCTTATTATTGATGGCCGCCACATGGAAGCAATTGGCTCGGGGCTGGTGATTTTAGTTGATGGCCGCCATATACAAGATACCAATCTTACCGCTGTTGAACTTGGTCAGCCAATTTCAATCAAAAATCTTGTAGTGCATGTAATGAGTATGTATGATCGTTATGATTTGCATACACACCGCATGACACTGCACACCACACAGCATGCCTGATTTCCAGCATCTATGAAACTCATTATTCACGGCGGTTTTTTCAGCGAATCATCAACCAGTGCAGAAACCAAACTGGCCAAACAAAATGCGCTGCGCCGGATTGCGGCTTCGTCGTTTGAGTTTCTGAAAACGCATACCGCGCTCGAAACCGTTGTTTATGCTGTAGAGCAGCTCGAAGACGATGAGTTGTTTAACGCCGGCATTGGTTCACAAATTCAGAGCGACGGCGTGATCCGCATGAGTGCTTCCATTATGGATGGCCGCACACAAAAATTCAGCGGTGTTATCAATATTGAAAATGTAAAAAATCCGGTGCGCGTTGCCGAGCGTTTAATGCGTTTTGATGATCGTGTGCTGGGCGGCGAGGGAGCAATTCGTTTTGCACGGCAGCACGGCTTTGCCGAGTTCAGCACCGAAATTCCGCAGCGCCGCCGCGAGTACGAAGCCAAATTAGCCGCATCAGGAACCGGCACTGTTGGCTGCGTGGCACTCGATGCAAACGGAAACATTGCCGCGGCCACTTCTACAGGCGGAAAAGGCTTTGAAATTCCCGGTCGCATTTCCGACTCAGCCACAACCGCCGGAAACTATGCCAACGAGTTCTGCGGTGTGAGCTGCACCGGCGTTGGCGAAGACATCGTAAGCGCCGCCGTGGCTACTAAAATTGTTACCCGCGTAACCGACGGACAACCAATTGCAGAAGCGTTCAGCAAAACATTTAACGAGCTGAAACCTTACGACGGTTTTGCAGGCGCTATAGCCATTGATAAAAACGGAAACGTATTTCATCAGGACTCACACCCGAGCATGGTGTTTGCGAGTTATGATGGCGAGGCGTTTGAGATTTTTGGCTGATTATTTCACCGGACACACTTTTACTGCGCTTTTGCAAGCCCTGCTTTCAGTGACAAAAGTTATTAGGGAATAACGGAGTTTCGTTATAATTTGAACCCGGATTGCCAATAATTACTTTCACCGGAAAAACAGATCCGTCTTGCAACCTCACGAAATTATACTCCGCAATATTGCGCAGCACATTGAGCTGACTCCCGCAGAACAACAGATTTTTACCGACCTTCTCGAATCAAAAACGCTAAAACAGCGCGAACTTTTGCTGGATGAGGGCGAAGTGTGTCGCCACTCGGCTTTTGTGACAAAAGGCTGTTTGCGCGGCTATACCATTGACGAAAACGGATACGAACACGTACTGCATTTTGCTCCTCCCGATTGGTGGATTGCCGATATGTACAGCCTGATTACACAACAACCCGGCAGTCTGGTTATTGAAGCCCTCGAAGACAGCGAACTGCTGCTGCTTTCAAAAAAGAATCAGGAAAAACTCTATGCAGGGGTGCCAAAATTTGAGCGCTTCTTCCGCATCATCACCGAAAATTCACTGGTCACAAACCGCCAGCGCATCATCGACAATTTAAGCCTGACCGCAGTGCAGCGCTACGAAGCATTCTGCCGGCGCTACCCCATGCTGATCGACACCCTGCAGCAAAAGCAGATTGCCGCTTACATTGGTGTTACTCCCGAGTTCTTCAGCAAAATGAAAGCCAACTTGAAAAGAGAGCGAGAATGAGAGCGAGAGCGATGAACTTATCCGCTCTCGCTCTCATTCCCGCTCTCATTCCCGCTCTCTTTTTCATGTGTACTTAATCTGGATTATTGGAGCGTGGCTGTTCGGTAAAATAAATTTGTACTGTAAAACAGAAAGGAGATAAACCAATGGATCGCAAAGATTTTCTGAAAAAGAGTTTAACCGGAACACTTGCGGCAGCCGCAACAGCAGTAACTGCAAAAGTAATTTCGGCCGACTCTCCTGCTCCGAAAACCGATGAGCAGATTGGTTACAATCACTTACCCAACACCAACTCAGCAATTATGGAAAACATGATTCTTCACAAAGCCGATACACGCGGGCATGCCAATCATGGCTGGCTCAATTCATTTCATACATTCAGTTTCGCTAATTACCACAATCCCGACCGGATGCACTTCGGCGTGCTGCGCGTACTGAATGATGACACTGTTTCGCCGGGCATGGGCTTTGGTACGCATCCGCACAACAATATGGAAATTATTTCCATCCCGCTCGAAGGCGATCTTGAACACAAAGACAGCATGGGCAATGTTGCTGTTATCCGCAACGGCGATATTCAGGTAATGAGTGCCGGCAGCGGAATCACACACAGCGAATACAACAAGAACCCTGATAAAACTGTGAAGTTTTTGCAGATCTGGGTATTCCCGAAAGTTAAAAATGTTGCCCCGCGCTACGATCAGATTACACTTAACGCAGCCGACCGCCATAACAAGCTTCAGCAAATCCTCTCGCCCAATGCCAATGATGAGGGTGTGTGGATTCATCAGGATGCCTGGTTTCACCTCGGCACACTGGATGCAGGAACCGCGCTGGAGTATGAAGTTAAAAAGCCGGGCAATGGTGTTTATGCATTTGTGCTCAGCGGCGATGTAAGTGTTGGCGGACAAAGCCTCAACCAGCGCGACGGATTGGGATTGACCAATCAAACAAAAATCAGCATTCATGCATCAACTCAAACCGAGCTGCTGCTCATGGAAGTACCGATGACTGTTTAAACGAACCGCATCTTAATCTCCGATTCATACAAGAAACAGTGTTGCAATGTATATTGCAGCACTGTTTTTTTATTGTCAAAACTAATTTCAAATGGATACAGTTACAGCAAGCATAGCAACTGAGCATTACAAAACACACCTGAGCAATGGCCGCACCGATATAGTTGCCGACGAACCAGCGAGTGAAGGCGGCACAGATCTCGGATTTTCGCCTTCTGAACTGCTTTGCAGCGCGCTGGCCAGCTGCACCTGCATAACACTGCGCATGTATGCCGACCGCAAGCAGTGGCCGCTTGAGAATGTTGTAACCAACGTTAGTTTTGAACGTGATGCTGCAAACAATGTGAGCAACATGACCCGCACCATTACTCTGAACGGAGAGCTGAGTGAAGAACAGCGCACACGACTGCTTACAATTGCTGCGCAATGCTTTATCCATAAAACGCTGAGCAACGAAATACGAATCAGCACACAGCTGGCTTAAATACCAGCGCCCCCCTGAGGCTCTACTCTCAGCAGGGGCGCTTGTTCAACAGAGGGGCCTCTGTAGTTCCGGTTCAATTATTCTCTTCAAATCCTTCTTCAAAAAACTCGTTCAGGCTCATGTTAAATGCGCGCACAATCCGCAGCAGTGTACTGAACTGCAAATCACGGCCATGCTCGTAGGCCAGATATTGTGCGCGGGCAAAACCGTGTTCCCAGGCAAATGCTTCGTGACTGGTGTATCCGGCTGCTTTTCGCAAAGAACGTATCCGCTTCCCGAGTAAAACAACCGAAGGATCTGGCGTTTTTGGTTTTGGACGGGGGCCGCGTTTTTTCATAATCTGAAACAAATAAACGCGTGTATTTTATCAAATACAACTCCAACAATTAGCCCCTACATACAAAAGGTCAAATAAAATTTACATTTTTACCTTTCTTCTGAGATGCAAGTATTCGCTTTTTTACGCTGCTTATGGTTTGTCTGGGTTAATGAATGTCAATGATATAGCTAAAAAATTCATTCTTATTTGTTCTGCTCTTTTTACTGCGCGAACTATTCTTTGCTGTTCTGGCTGTATAATAAATGACTTT
>CALRTD020000255.1:0-6607 GCA_943371015.1 Synechococcus sp. UW140
AGCGAAATAAGTACACCTGCAACGCTGATAACACCGCGCACATTTTCCTGATAAATGCCAAGTATTTCATAGTTGTTGTTGACATAAATAACTACCCAGCCAACAATGAGAAAAACAGGTAAATAAATTATTCCGGCGCGAATGGTGCGTTTGGAAAGCGTTTTCATTAGCTTTTCTTTATCAGCGCTGGTGAGGTCTTGCAGTGTTACCGGTCTGTTCATATGGGTAAAGGTAAGGACACATCTTAAATAGTGAGCGTTACCGATAATTTTGATAAATTAGTTTTTGGCAATTACACTTACTGAAACATAAATGCAGAAAAATTACATCTGTACAGTTATTTTATTCTTGTTATTGAGCATTGTACCTGAATCTGTCAAAGCTTGTCAAGGTGCTGCTTTAGTGAACTACTTTGTAGTTGTTGGCCCTAACGGCATAACTGTAAATGCCAATTCATCGCCAACGGTTTGTGGGTGCGGCCCTTACTGGCTGGAAACTGAAATTATTTGTCTTTCAGCCGGAAATTTTTCAGGAAATCCGCCTGTTTGGACTTCTCCAACGTGGAATATTTATCCGTGGTATCACAGTTTACTGAATAATTGTATTCCGCCTTTATGGAATGATAACTGTGTTCTTGAACCGTACAGCACTTTATTCATTCCTTTTACGAATTTATGTCCCGGTGCAACCTATCTGCTTCGTTCCCGCGAGAATGCTGCAGGAGCTGGCGGCGGTCCGGGCCCTTGGACTTCAACGACTCAGTTTACTACACCGGGCATTCCGGTTAATCCTTCGTTCTCCGTATTATCTTCGAGTGCATCGGATACAATTTGCTTGGGACAACCGCTCAGTGTTTCGGCAAGTGTAACTTCGGTAAATACATGCGGCAGCACCGGTAGCCCGTTGTACAGTTGGACAGCAACGCCGGCACAGCCCGGTTTACCGGCAACGGGAAGTTCGGTAAACTTCACACCAACGGTTTCGTGTTTGGTTACTGTCAGTGTAGCCGGCGGGCCATTTACTTGTTATCCGGCTGCGCCGCAAACATTTTCGGTTACTGTTATTCAGCCGCCAAATTCGGGAATAGCTTCTGCATCGTTAAGTTCGGTTTGCGAAGACAGTTGTTTTACACTCTCTGTTTCTTCGTTTGCGAATGGATCATTGCAATGGCAGTCTTCCCCCGATTTACTTACGTGGACGAACTTGCCGGGTTTGACGACCAGTCCTGCTCAATATTGTAATCTTTCTTCGGGATTATATTTCAGAGCATTTATTGATGGAGAGTGCACAGACACCACCTCCAATTCGTTTTTTGTTGCATCGTTGCCGGTTCCCGCACTTTCTGCAAATGTATCGCCACTTGCGGTGTGTGCCGGGCAAAATGCAACTTTAACAGCAAACGGTGCCGGAGTGTATGAATGGAATGGCGGAGCATTGATCAATTCGCCGGGGGCAGCTCAGGTTGTTCAGCCTGCTGTAACTACAACCTATATTGTTACCGGCGATCCGCAGGCTGTTTGTCCGGCTACGGCTACTGTTACTGTTCTTGTCAACCAACTTCCGCAATTACAGTTTCAGCCGCAAAACCCCGTGCGCTGTTTGGGCGATACGCTTTTATTAAACTGCGGTGCGGATACCAATTTCTACAGCTGGAATACTGTTGCCGGATTGATTTCACTGAATCCTGCTGTAAACGATTCGATGCTTTGTACAGCCGGACAATCGCTTACTTATACCGTTACTGCTGTATCTCCGGCAGGATGTACGGTAACCGATTCTCTTTTTGTATTGGTTGCATCAGTTCCGAATGTTAGTGCTGCTGATGATACGCTTCGGCTATGTCTGAATACTTCAGATACAGTATCATTTTCGGGGGCTTCAGTTTATTCGGTTAGTCCATTGGCCGGAGTTAATTCTATTGATTCAACTGGTTCAATGATGGCGTTTTCTGTTTCAACACCGCAAACATTTTTCATTACAGGAACAGATACCAATGGATGTTCAACTACAATTTCATTATTTGCCGATACATTGAGTCGTGCATTTGTGACAACTACTACCGGTTATACCATTTGCAGCGGCGATCAGCTTGTGCTTTCGGCCAGCGGTGCGTTGATGTATAGCTGGTCGGGCAATTTTATTATTTCCGGCGCCACTACTGCTGCTCCGGTTGTTGCTCCTGACTCAACTGCTCTTTTTATTGTAGCAGGCAGCAATGCCGATGGCTGCACAGCTCTCGATACTGCTGTTGTTTATGTTAATCAGCTACCGGCAGTTGCATTTTCAGTGCTGAATACTGATACATTTTGTGCAGCAGATGCTCCTGTGTTGCTGAATGGTTATCAACCCACGGGCGGATACTTTACAGGAACAGGTGTATTTGGTAATCTGTTTTATCCGACGATTTCCGGCAGCGGAGTATTTCCTGTTTTATATACTTACACTGCTCCCAATGGATGTTCCGGTGCTGCTGCCGACACACTCTATGTAGATATTTGTTCAGGTTTTGAAGAAGAGAATGCTTTTTTTGATGCCGATGTTTTTCCTAATCCGGTTACTGATATTCTTGTGCTTTATGTTAATGAGCCCGCAACTGTTTTTGCTGAGATTGTTGATGCCGATGGTCGTTTGATTTTGCGCCGAGAATTGGTGAACAGTATGACAGAAATTGATTGCAGCTTGTGGCGAACAGGGAACTATACTGTAAGCCTTGTTACTGATAAACGAAAAGCTGTTTTTAAGATTGTTCGGTTATAATTAAGGCTAATTGCCTCCCGGCTGACATTCCCTCTTTTTGTTAAAAATCCGAAAATCGCTTGACAGGAATACGTTTTCTTTCTTTACTTTGAATCGCAAAGTACTTTTTATGGCATCAAATCAACAACATATTGAAACCCTCGGCGAGATTCGCGATCTGATGAACCGTTCATCGCGGTTTGTTTCGTTGAGCGGACTTTCGGGCGTTTGCGCGGGTGTGTTTGCGCTTGCGGGAGCAGCGGCAGCGTATCTCTATCTGGGCGGCGACTTGTTCTTCGGACTAAAAATTTTCGGGTTCGGGAGCCGCGCCGATTACCATACTATCCGCATTGCCGAACGCATGCGGGAACTGGATTTTTATCCGTTTGTGCTGTTGGATGCAGCCGCGGTTTTGGTTTGTGCGCTGCTTTCGGGATTTTATTTTACCCGCCGCCGTGCCAAACGTGCAGGAGCGAAATTGTGGGACGAAACCTCACGCCGGCTGCTTGTTCAGCTTTTAGTTCCGCTGGCGGCCGGTGGTCTGTTCTGCCTTTTTCTGCTCCTGCACGATCAGGCCGCTTTGCTGGCTCCGGCTTCATTGGTGTTTTATGGTGTGGCACTTTTCTCGGCGGCTAAATACACGCTCAAGGATGTGCAATACCTCGGACTTTGCCAGATCGGACTCGGTTTAGCCGGAATGCTCTTCCCGGTTTATGGTCTTTTGCTTTGGACACTGGGCTTTGGGGTGCTGCACATTGTTTACGGATTGATCATGTATTACCGCTACGAGCGGAAGACACAAACTGTATGAGTCATTTCCTGCATCAGCTCAACAAAGCGTTTGAAAACCGCACCCGGCTCGGCATTATGTCGGTGCTGGCGGTAAACGAGCGTGCTGATTTTAACCGGCTCAAAGAACTCCTCGACCTGACCGACGGAAATCTGGCGAGCCACCTTACTGCGCTTGAAAAGGAAAATTACATAGAAGTACAAAAGCAATTCATCGGCAAAAAGCCCAACACCTCATACCTCATTACAGAAACCGGTCGCGCTGCTTTTCGTTCGCATTTAGATGCGCTGGAAGCGATGCTGAAAGAAATTCGTTAACCCTAAAAAACAGAAGACGATGTGCGAATCAAGTATCAACCTCATACAACTTGCAGTAACTGGTCTTTTGTTTATTCTGCTGCTGATACAACTTGTATTTGCAGCAGTGCGAACAATAAACAGCATAAACCGAAAAGCACCTGTTAAAGGATGGCTGGTTTATTGGCTAATGATTGTTTTGCTGGTAATGTGTGTTTACAGCGGAATGTTTGCTACGGATAACGCATTTGCAGCAGTGCTTATTTGTGTTTCGATTCCCGGCATCTGGTACTTTTTTGCGGGAAGAGTAAGTGATAATACTAAAGCCACACTGAAGTAGAAATGAAACAGCCTTTGAGAATCAAAAAGCAATATTAATATGATAAAAGGTTTATTAATAGTTACATTTTTTCTGGGAGTTGTTCAGTTAGTCCTTGCAATTGTATTTACAGTAAGTCGTCAAGTCGATGCTAAACCAACTTTGGGCTGGAAGATATATTGGTTACTGGTACTATTCTACATCATATTACTATTGGGAACAACAATTTCCAGAGAATATACAATTGCGAAAACATTCTGGTTATGCTATATCCCTGCCATCTGGTTCTTCTTTGCCGGAAAAGTCTCTGATATAATAAATACCGACAATCAATCAAACAAATCATAATATGGAAGGAATGATTGGCATGGACGATGACTGGGGCTTTCTGCTTATAGTTTTTTTGGTAGGAATCCTTCCTGTTATACTTGGGCTGGTTCAAGTTCCGTTGGCGGCTGTGCATACATTTCGACGCAGCTCGCAGAAGAAAGGAATTGCAGGATGGATTATTTACTGGGCATTAACAATAACCTATCTCCTCTATTTCATTACCGCAGAAAAACACGGAATGGCAGAAATTCCTGACTATTTTCTGCTGTGTTACATTCCTGCTATCTGGTTCTTTTTTGCCGGGAAAATCAGCAATAAGTTTTCTAAAATAAGCACATCATGAAACAACTCTTGTTTGCAACTGCACTGCTTTCAATGCCGATTATGCTCTTGATTTTTGCGTTTCCGGCAACCTGTCTGCTGCTGCGCAGCGCTTATGAAGACTATGCAGCCGGTAGAATTGTAAAACGAATGCGTCTCGTTCACGCATCGGTTTAACTCATTAACTTACACCATCCAAACCTCACAATAAATGAAACGCAACGACTGGATTTTTCTGCTTTCGGTAGCCCTTTACAGTTTTCTGTTTTGGGAACAGCGTCCCGGGCTGAATATGCTGATTTTCAGCGCAGCAATTGTACTGGGCACACTGCTTATGAATTTCTCGCTCATCCGTAAGCGAGGCTGGATCATAGCTGCTGCCGGTGTACTGATAACCGGATTAGGCTGTTATCTTAATGGTTCGTGGTTGGGCATGGTGGGCAATGGTGTTTCTTTACTGCTGCTTGCTGCACAAAGTATGCATCCCGGTTCTTCCATTCTGGCAAGCATGATTATTTCGGTGAGCTCAGTTGCTGGCTCGTTTGTGTTTATGATTACCGATGCCGTTGAACGGCGCAACCGAAACCTGCAGGCCGCACAGCAAGATCCGAATGCCTCCCGGCGAACTCCGGGCCGCACTTGGGCAGTCATTGTTTCGATTGTTGTTGTTGTTGTGTTTTTTGTGATTTACCGGCAGTCGAATGTGTTGTTTAAAGATCTCACCAAACACATTAATCTTGATTTTATTTCGCTTGGCTGGTTGCTGTTTACTGCAATTGGTGCATGTATTATTTATGGTATCTATTACCTGCACGGGCCGCATGATCTTGCTAAAGAAAGCAGAAATTACAAACGAAATCTTGAACCGCTGCTGTTTGGCCAAACCGGCTGGGGCGATGGTTTGATGAGTGCCGACAACGAACGGTTTATCGGCGTATTACTGTTTTCACTGCTCAACGTGCTTACTTTTCTGGTAGCCGGTGGCGATTTACTTTTCCAGCTTGGCAGCAGAACATTGCCAGAAGGTGTGACATTTACCAGTTATGTACATCAGGGAGTAGGAGGTGTAATTATTTCTATAGTTTTGGCAATGGGTTTAGTGCTGTTTTTCTTCCGTGGCCGACTCAATTTCGATCAGCGTTATAAAACATTGCGAATTCTTGCATTGATCTGGCTGGCTCAGAATATTCTGCTGCTGGTACTTATTGGTATGCGCAATAATATGTACACACTGGAGTACGGACTTACCTACAAACGCCTCGGGGTATATTTTTACTTATTGCTCACGTTGGGCGGTTTGCTTACAACTGCGGTTAAAGTAATGAACCGAAAGACAAATATTTGGCTCTTCCATGCCAATACCTGGCTTTGCTATCTGGCTTTTTCGGCAAGCACGCTGATTAGTTGGGATCGCTTTATTACCTTTTATAATGTAACGTATCCAAAGTCGCTGGACAAGGCGTATGTTTCAAATCTTACCGGTGCGAATGTTGATTTGTTGGCTAAATTACATAGAAACAAAGTAGGAGCAGGAAAAGCACAAAGCAACAGTTCATTTGATCAGGATGCTGATGTTGATTTTGATGGTTTGCTCGATGTAATTTACAACAGCCGCTGGGGAGATAAAGAAAGCTTCTCGGTACGGTTATATTCCAGAATTTACAAGCATTTATATATAAGCCGGGACGTAGATTGGAGGTCGGATGTATACCTGGGAAAACACGTTGCCCATCAGCTTGAAGCAATGCCCGATTTTGGACAGGATACTTTCTTGTATATTGGAAAACAGGATTATAAAACTATATATTATTTCAG
>CALRTD020000256.1:0-6603 GCA_943371015.1 Synechococcus sp. UW140
GTGTTCAATTGTGCCTGTTTTCCGGTCGATAACCATTAAACGCGACTCATCGCGGTTTTTGGCGGGATAATCGGCCACGAGTTCGCGGGGCAGCGTGAATTTGAACTGTGAAAGCTTCATAATGTGTGAATCGAACAGCGTACCGGAACTCCGGCCGCTTTACGACTTTCTGTTGTTTAGTGAAACATACGGCTCAGCACACTACAAGGATTTTTTGCCATCACCCGGTTAATGCCTGAAAACGGGCGCAAATATATCCCTGTACATACCCCGTTGTCAAGAGATTACGCGTTTTTTTTCAAAATATGAAGAAATTAATGCTGACAGGTTAACTCAGCCAGCATGATAAAACGCCTCCAAACGCCCGAAAACCGCCCACGAAAAGCCACACAGCTTAGACGAATATCAGAAACAAAAAATAGACAGTAAACTCATTGTTAAGCATTTAAATACGGACAGACCAGCCGAAAATGTTAAAAACCTGTCTGCAGCAATTGAATTTCCTGATTTGGCTGAAAAAAAATCGCCGCGAAACTGTATCGAATTGAATTTAACCGGTTCTTTGTACATCTCCCCCCATTAAATCGCGCTTTAGTTATGCTTTTTGGCAAATTATGGAAACACCATGTTTCTGTACTGCTTATTATTCTCTTTTCATTTCCCGCTTCATCACTTTCTGCACAGCCGCACGATTATTTGTGCCTGACCGCTCATTTCAGCACCGAAAAATGGATGCAGCAATACAAAAGAGAAATTGACAGTACAGGCATTTTAATTCAGGATAAGCAGTATCACGCTCTGTCAATCGGCTTCTGGGGTATCATGAATTACCATGACTACAAACGAAATGGCAGTAAAACTGCGCGGGAGCAGGTAATAAATCAATACCGCTATTTCTGCGATACGTCTAAAGTTGAAATCAGTGCCGATCAAAAATACATGGGCTTGCCCTATAAATTTAAATTCAGCGATCTCACAGCTCCCTGGTATTCGGGCATGACGCAAGGTGTTGCTTTATCATACCTCTACCGATACTATGATCTTACAAAAGATAAAACAGCACTTGTTAAAATGAAGCAGGTTGCCGCTTTTATGATTCGCATGAAAGAAAATGGCGGAACACTGGGAAAAACACCCGAAGGCTATTTGTGGATTGAAGAATACCCAAATTCTAAAAACGCCCCGCAAGTACTCAATGGATTTATTAACGGACTAATAGGCCTTGCCGAATACCTGGAAGTATTCCCGGGCGATACCGCTGCAAAACGCGTTCATACCGAAAGCTACAATGCGCTTGTAAAAACACTGCACAAATATGATACGCCCGACTGGACGCATTACAGCAGAACAAATAAACGCATAACCAACCAATACTTGCGATATGAAATTACGCAGATGCAACACCTGTTTGCGTACTACGGCGATTCAACATTTTACCGGCAAATGATGATTTGGGCGCCAATGGCCTGGGGAAAATTCGACAGCAGCATTAAATTTTATTCTGCGCCCTTATTTCAATTTGCGGCACCATTAGATACATCCGGAAAAGCCAGAAGGGTTGAGAAGCCGAAACTGTTTGAAGACCGCATAGCTCCACTCGAAAAAGGCTGCTGGATTGGCAAGAAGTTTTACCCCAAATCCGATTCATTAACCATTCAAATAACTGGTAAAAAACACCCTGTTTTTGACCTGAAAACTGATGTGCGCGTTGTGTGTATCGGGTTTGATACCATTGCCGGTGATTTGCTGCCTCAGGTACTGATTTACAATAAAAATGGAACCTGGAAAGCAGCACAGGTGTTTCTTCGGAATAATAAATTGTATGCAGAATCTGTTGATTTATTTACACGATTTAAAGTTGTTCCATCTCCCAAAAATGGTTCGCCGAAAACGGTAAATTATATTGGAGTGATCAACGGAGAATATGTATTACCGCATTTCCTTTACTACAAATTTAAAGCCCAGCATTATTTGCTGACCGGTAAAACCTACAGCTTGAGTTGCCAGACAGAGCACATTACTGATGCGAAAGTATTTTACCGGTATGCGGTTAAAAAAGAAGACTTGAAGACAGCAATCTGGAAACAGGATCAATGCTTTGACCTGAACGGCAGCTTTAGCCCGACAACCGAAGGCTTCTATGAATTTTATGTTTGCTTTCCGTTTTATTTCCCTTCGCCAACTATTTCAGAAATAAAACTTGTGGTGCAGTAGGCTACGGTATATCCGTTGCAGCAGGCTTTGCAGCTTCAAGTTCAGCTATGATTTCGGCAAAGGTTTTGGGAGTTAGGGCATCATTTACCCAAAACTCACCGATGCGTGTACGGCGTAAAGCACGGAGATGTGCACCCGAACTCAATGCCAGACCAAAATCGCGGGCTAAGGAACGGATGTAAGTGCCTTTACTACACACAATACGAAAATCAACTTCAATAACCGGATGCCCGGCTTCGGCGGCTTTGCGTTCGATGCGCGTAATTTCAAACTCCGGCACTTCTACTTCGCGGGGCGGCATTGTAGTTTCGCGCCCGCTGCGGGCATGTTCGTAGGCGCGCTTACCATTTATGCGTACTGCCGAAAATACCGGCGGCGTTTGCAATTGTTTGCCGGTAAATGTTTTTGCGGTAGAATGCAATTGTGCATCGGTAATGTGTGCTGTTTCAAACCATGCATCTACCGGCAGTTCCAGATCGCAGCAGGGCGTGGTGGCGCCAACTACAATGGTTCCGGTGTATTCCTTTTCCTGCGCCTGAAAACTATCGAGCCGCTTGGTGAATTTTCCGGTGCAGATAATCAGCAAACCGGTAGCCAGTGGGTCGAGAGTACCGGCATGCCCTACTTTCACTTTCTGGTTCAGAAAGCGTTTTACCTGATGCTTGATACGGTTTACAGCATCAAACGATGTCCAGCCGTGCGGCTTATCGATCAGCAGAACTTCGCCGGCGGCAAAATCGTAGTTGCGCATCATGGTTCAGGAAACAGTGAGCTTGAAAACAAAAAAGTGAATCACCAGCAAGGCTACACCAAGCACAATGCGGTACCAGCCGAAAATGGCGAAACCGCGGCGAGTCAGAAAGCCGATGAATGCGCGGATCGCAAAAATGGCAACCACAAACGCAACTGCATTGCCGATTAGCAACAGCTTGGTTTCATCGGCCGTAAATCCTCCCCCCGATTTCCAGAGCTTCAGCAACTTGTAGCCGGTGGCCGCAAACATGGTTGGCACAGCCAGAAAAAACGAAAACTCGGCCGCGGCCTTCCGGGTTAAACCTTGCGAAAGTCCGCCGATAATGGTTGCCGCCGAACGCGATACACCCGGAATCATGGCAATGACCTGAAACAATCCTATCAGCAATGCCGATTTAGGCGTCACATCTTCACTGCCGCCGTTTTCGTTTCGGGCAAACCATTTATCAATAAACAAAAACACCACGCCGCCCAGCACCAGCGTTATGGCAACTACGACAACGTTTTCGAGCAAGCTATCGATAAAATCGTTGAGCAGAAAACCGAATATGGCTGCCGGAATGAAAGCAATAGCCAGCTTTACATAGAAATTTACATTCTGCAGAAACCGCTTCCAGTACAACACCAGCACCGAAAGAATAGCACCGAGCTGAATGGCTACCGTAAATGTTTTCACAAAGGGATCGGAAGCAATGCCCATAAACGAAGAGGCAATGATCATGTGTCCGGTTGAAGAAACCGGAAGGAACTCGGTAAGTCCTTCGATGACGGCCAGAATAAGCGTTTCGGCGATACCCATAGTTTAAAATAAAAGCGTTTCCCAGTTAGGTGACCGGAAAACGCAGTTCAAATGTTGGAGCAACGAGTTAGGATTTCTGCGGAGCTTTGTACATGATGCCCGCAAGCACCACCAGAAAGCCCAGAATAAGTACAATGGGCGAAACTGTAATGCGGCGAGCACTGAAAATCTCTTCGCTGAATTTAGTCGGATCTTCTGAGCCGCCGCCAATCATCAGCAGGTAGCCGATGATAAGCATAACCACTCCGCCGAGAATGATGAGATAGTTAATACGGCTAAACGCCATTGCCGAAGATGCGGGTTTCGGTTTTTCAGAAGCCGGTGCTTCTTTGGTGATATTAATCTTGGCCATGAGACAAAGGTAATAAAATGATTAGTTGCGGTAAAGGGCATCGGCACTTTGCCGGAGATACTTGCGGACTGCCATAACTGTACTGAGCCAGGTGATGCCGATACCGAGCAGCAACTGAAGCAATGCCAGCAGGGCAAGCGTTTGCACATCGCCCAACTGAACCAGCTGCAGATCGCGGAAATTACGGTCGAGCGCCAGAATTATACCTGTTGTGGCTGCAATAGCCAGCAGTGCCCCGGCAACACCGTTTACCAATCCGCGCCAAACAAACGGACGGCGGATAAACCGCTGTGTAGCTCCTACCAAATCCATAGTGCGGATCAGGAAGCGCTGCGAATAAATGGCGAGACGGATGGTAATGAAAATGATGACAATGGCGATGAACAGGAGTGCTGCACTTACAATGCTGGCTACAACGCCCAGCGAGCCCATACGGTTGTTGAGTTCACCCACAAGATCTTTCTGGTAAATCACATCTTTAATACGTGAATCGGCACGCAGTTCCTGTTCTATGAACTTCAGGCTGTCGGCATTGGCCCAGGCGGCGCGGAGGTTGATTTCAATGGTGGGCTGCAGCGGGTTTTCGCCCAGCGTGGCGATAAAGTCTTCGCCTAATTCCTTTTTCATAATCTCAGCCGCTTCATTGCGAGAGATATAAAGTGTGTTTTTGCGCCAGGGGGCCCGGTCAATGGTTTTCTGGAGTTCGATAATATCTGCTTCACGCGCATCGCGATCGAGCAGCACCATAACCGACACGTTTTCGCGCACGTAATCGGAAACTGAGCGGGCTTTGAGCATCATGGCGCCCAGCAAGCCCAGCATAATCAGCGCAAGCGAAATGCTGATGACGATGGTTGCCGAAGCAGTACGGAAGCGGTTGCGGAACGGATGAAAAGCCACAGGCACAAAAGGTTTGCGGCGAAAATACAAAACCCCGCCGCCACAAGGCTGTTAATTTGTCTGAAAGTTTTACAAGAATTGTGGTGTAAAACCGGCTCCAACCCCCTTTTTGCAGATTTTGCATACCAAAGCGGCCTAAAACGACACAGGGTTATGAACGGAGTTTGCACAACTTATTAACATCTTGCACCAGATATTCACAGCCTCTTGCTTTGAGTGTTGGTTTGGCTTTTCTTTGAATAAATGCAAAAACAGTTGCATGCTGATTCAATGAAAAAACTTTTTACTCTCTTTCTGCTGCTCTCCTCTGGTCTGTTCATCAGCGCCCATGCTGAGTATGTATGGAAAACCGGCTACGTAGTGCTTGTTACCGGCGACACTGTTAAAGGTGAAGTACGCTACAACACCAAAAAAGAAATCGATCTCTATTCAAAGGTTCAGATCAAACTCTCTGAAACCGAAAAGAAATCATACAACCCGGCCAAAGTAAAAAGCTACAGCTACGAAGACGTAACCTTTGTAACCCGCAAAATTGGTGGTGAATTAGCCTTTGTTAAAGTACTCACCTCAGGCCGCATCAATATTTTTGAATTTCAATACGAAATTCAGCGCGGCAGCGAAATTCTGGTTGAGAAAGAATACTTCATCGAAAACACCACCAAAGCAGCCGATGAACCTCAAAAACTGAAATTCGCTAAGTTCAAAAAAACAGCCATCGAACTCATGGCCGATCACACAGAACTTATTGAACGCATACAAGAAGAAGACAAAAAATACGAACTCAGCGATTGCATCGCTTTGGTTGAAGAATATAACGAGTGGGCCAGCACCAACTAAGCTACCTGCTTTAAGATTTCCCTTAGTAGTAGTTTCCGCCGATGACCCGGGTGTTTTTTCCGAACACTTCGGGTCATCTGGTTTTTAAGCTTGTCAGGTGCAACGCCTGACGAGCTCTGCGCGATGCTTCAGCCAGTGTCGTCAAAATAACGAGACTGTCAAACATCGCGCAGAGTTGAAAAAAGTCTGTGTCTTTTTTCAAGAATGAAGAACGTTGAAAAGTAAATACAGGAAATACAAGTCACATCAAAATCACCACACAGAGAATCGCACAACTATCACCACAAAAAAATAGTACACAACCCGCTCTTTCTTCTGGTATTCTCCTGCACTCTGCCTTACCTTCGCTTTCCAGATTTTATCACCGATGAAAAAACTTTTTCTCTTAGACGCATACGCCCTTATTTACCGTGCCTACTTTGCATTCAGCAATAGTCCGCGCATCAACTCCAAAGGGCTGAACACTTCGGCTGTGTTTGGTTTCACAAACACCCTGCTCGATTTACTGAAAAAAGAGCAGCCCACGCACATTGCCGTTGTGTTTGATACAGCTGCACCAACTCAGCGTCATATCGACTACGAGCAATACAAAGCCAACCGCGAAGAAATGCCGGAAGATTTGCGCGTAGCTGTTCCGTATATCTATCAACTGCTCGATGCATTCAATATTGCCACGCTTGAGTCTGACGGATTTGAAGCCGATGATATCATAGGCACACTCGCCAAAAAAGCAGAAGCTGCCGGGTTC
>CALRTD020000257.1:0-6601 GCA_943371015.1 Synechococcus sp. UW140
AAATACGAACTTCATCAAGATACACACCTGAACCGTTGTTGATGTTGCCCTCTACTTTGGCTTCAAAATCAATGGTAAGTGAGGTAGCAGGCAGGAACGGTGTTAAGTCATAACGGTAAGTTGTGTAAGGACCTGAAGCGTTGTTCGGCTGCAGGTGCGGCGTAATCATGTTACCGTTTACTTTCACACGGAAATTGGTGTACTCATTGCTGAAGCTGTAGTTCATACGTGCATCAAACTCAAGCACAAGGTTTGAGTAGGTTGATGTATTGGCAATGAGACGAAGGTTTGAACGCTGTTCATCACAACGTGTGGTTTGCCAGATGTAGTTGGGTGATGAAGTAACGGTATCAGAACCGTAATCCCAATCACCTGAAAATAATGCATCAAACAATGCACCCTGAGCACCCACATTGGCCGCCTGAGTTGACAATGCTACCTGACCGTAGGTTGTATTGGTTGCGCAGAAATCGTTAATGCTTGTTGCCGTTTCAAAACCATTGTAATACGGCACCGAAACCGACCCAATTGCAAGGAAGGTATAGGTAAGTGTATCGTTCATCAGGAAGCCATCATTAGTTAATGATGTATATACTGTGATCGTATGTGTACCTGCTGTAACGTTAAATGGAGTTGTGAAGTTGAATGTATCGGTTTGAGAGGGAACAATTGTTCCGGTATATTGCTCTGTTACCGGTGTACCGTTGTCGATAACATAGGTTACGTTCATCGGGCCTACAATGTTCTGTGAACCATCATTGAAAATTGCTACAGATACTGTATTTGAGCCAACTGCAACGCATCCGCTTACATCAGGAACAACGACAGCGTCCATTTCTGCATCCTGCGGTGATGGCAAACGAATCAGAAAGTCATCAATCGAATAACCATCATACTCTACAGAGGCATCTGAAGTAAATACAAAACGGAATTGTACAGGCCCTGCTACATTGTTGAGAGCAGACAGACGGTACTCTGATTGCTGCCAGCCATTACTTGCAGCATCCCAAGCCGGCTGGCTGGAAGAGTTGATAGAAGCATTGGTGTACCAGTTCACAGCATTCGGATCGCCAACACCTCCCAGAATCTGCCATGTGTTACCATCTGTGGTATAATCAATACGGGTACCATCCCAAAAACCTTCAGCATTCCAATTATGCCAGAAACTGAGCTTCGCATTAACAGCCTGAGAGAAATCAAATACGGGTGTATAAAGCTCCGTATTTGTGTTTGACTGATAAGCTGCGGTTAGCTGCACATCCCAAGCATTCACACCAGAATAAGCTCCGGTTGTTGCACCAAAGGCCGGTGCACCATACTGCCACGCTGAGCCAGAAGCTGTAACTACAGACCAAAGGTTGTTGTTGCTTTCAAAATCATCGAAGAACGGAAAAGTAATACCTGCAAAAGCAACAAACTGACGGCAGCCCGTAGTTGGCTCTGTAGTTGTGTTGGCCGCCGGCGATGCATCAAATGCAGTGATGTAATAGCAAACCGTATCTGAATCGCTCACCGCAGGAATCATACCTACCCAAGTGTTGCCGGTTGTGTTCGACATACCAACTGCTTGCTGAGGACCGCCGTTTACTGTGTAATATACAGTTGCGGTATCAATTCCGGAAGCATCAGTAATATCGGCAGTGATATTGAAAGGCCCGAGAGAAAATAAATTGTTCAGGAAAATAGGGTTGATGTATGTAATTACCGGAGGATTGAGCTCTGATGGCGCTACGGTAACTTTAATATCATCAATAAGCCAGCCGTAAGCTCCGTTCGGGCCGTTGGCATTGCCGTCGTTGAGCTTGAAACGGATAAGTACGTTTGCAGCATTGCCGCAAAGATTTGAAATGTCAAAAGTTTCGTGCTTCCACCAGGTGTTGTTAGGCACTGCAGCATCCTGACCCGGCTGCCAGTCGCTGTAAGAACCTGCGCAAAAACGGTTGTTGATATTTGCAAATTGTCCTGTACCCAGATAGTTAGCTGCAGTAATGGCCTGCCAGGTTACCCCATTATCATTTGATACTTCGAGACGTGCATTATCAAAAAACTGAATTTTGCAGATCTGTTCAAATTCCAACAACACAAACGCATTTCCCAGCGTACTGAACGGAATGGTAGTGAGTTTTGAAGAGTCGTTCAACGCTATCTGATTGCGATAGCTCCTTAAACCACTTACCTGATAAGTTGTGTTTGAACTCCAGGTCGGATTACCGGTTGCGGTAACGGAGTCAGCGGTCTCGAAATTTTCGTGATACGCCAATGTTTGCGCGCCAGCAGTGAGAACTGCAAAAACGCTGCAAATAAATAGTAGTGTTTTTTTCATAGTGGATCTGGGTATTGCCTTAACTCAAAGATAATTAAACTCATTCAAATACATAACATCGGCAGGTTTTCTTATACTACCGGAAGTTCAAACCGGATAAATGGCCACTGAACCCGGATAATTGACAATTCAAAAGTCCCGCCTGCCTTTCGGCAAACGGGACTTTCACATTCAAACGGAGCTGAGTTACGGCTCTGCGTTCCGTTGTTTATCGGGTAACAACCACCTTAATCGTTTGAGATACTGAACCGGCAGTGATGCGTACAAAATAGATTCCATTTTCCCATGTTGCCACATCGTAGCTCAGGTTATTGGTACCGCTGTTGAGTGAACGGTTTTCGTTGATCAGAAGTTTACCGGTAAGATCGAAAGCTGAAATCAGAACATCTGTGTTTTCAGAAAGACCAATGTTCAGGTTGAACTGCTCGCCAGCCGGGTTCGGGTAAAGTGTGATATCATTAACTAATTGCTGCTCTTCAACTCCTACGAAGAACGGAATCACTTGTGTAATGGTATCGGTACAGCCCTGTGCGTTGGTTACCACCAGTGTTACTGTGAAGTTATTGCTGGTAAGGTACACGTGCTGCGGAGCTGCTGCTGTTGAAAAACTGTTATCACCAAAATCCCAGTTGTAAACTGTACCACCTGTAGATGAGTTGGTGAAAGTTACTACGCCTTGGTTGGTAGAGAAGGTGAAACCGGCTGTGGGAGCAGGATTTACAACTACAGTTACCGGAGCCGAAGCACCAACACCGTTGCAGGCATTGCTGTTGGTTACTGTTACTGAATATGTGCCGGCAGCAGAAACGGTGATGCTCTGTGTGGTAGCTCCGTTGCTCCAGAGGTAAGTATCAGCTACACTTGAAGTAAGTGTTACTGTTTCGCCGGGGCAAAGTGTGGTGCTGCCTGTAGCCTGTACGGTGGGAGCCGGTGAGTTACTTACAGAAACCTGTACCGGGTTTGATGTTGCGGTGCAACCGTTTGCATCGGTATAAACTACAGAGTAGCTGCCTGAAGCAAGTACGGTGATGCTTTGTGTGGTTGCTGTGTTGCTCCACTGGTTACCTGTTGCCTGACTAGAAGTAAGAACTACGCTGTCGCCGGTGCAGAAGGTTGTGGGACCGTTGGCTGAAATTGTGGGAGATGCCGGGTTAGCATTTACAGTTACTGTTGTTGCAGCAGATGATGCGGTGCAACCGTTTGCATCGGTATAATCAACTGTGAAAGAACCTGAAGCATTTACGTTGATAGAAGCTGTTGTTGCAGCGTTGCTCCAAACAATTCCAGACGACTGACTGGCGGTAAGTGTTACTGAACCACCGTTGCAGAAAGTAACCGGGCCGTTTGCAGAAATTGTGGGTGCAGCAGGAAGTGCGTTAACAGTTACTGTAATTGCATTGGTAACAGCTTCGCAACCGTTTGCTTTGGTTACTGTGCAAGAATAAGAACCGCCTGTGTTCACAGAAATTGTTGCGGTGGTTGCACCGTTGCTCCAGAGGTAAGAAGAAGCACCTACTGTTGTTGCATCAAGAGTTACAGAACCACCCTGGCAGAATGTTGTTGAACCTTGTGCTGTTGCTGTTGCAGAAAATGCATTGTTGATTGCTGCATTGTAAGGCTGATTGTTGCAATCAAACTCTGACCAGCAAGCCATCCAGTTGCCGCTTGTACCGAAAGCACCAATGTAGGTGGTCGGTGTAAAGAAGCTGCCTGCAAGATTAGCATTGGTGAACGAAGCACCTGAATTAAGCGGCGAGGTTGATGAAATCAACATATCAGGAGCGGTAAGGCTCAGGTTGTTAATGCCAAGTGATGATGCTGAGTTAATGAGCTGGTTGTTGAAACCTGCTGTTGCAAACCATGTGTTAATGTTAAATGGACCATTTACGTTGTTCGGGTTTGCAGCAGTTGAGGCAGCAAGTGAATCGTTCATCTCAACAATAGCTGTATTGCGGAACTGAAGATCGTTGTTGGTTGCATTGGTTTGTGTGCTTGTGCTTTCGATCAGTAAACCTGTGGGATAACCAACAAACACAGAGTTGTAAACACAGGTACGTGTATTGCGGCGCAGGTGAAGCGCACGACGATACAAGCTGTTAATGGTAGAATTGTAGCAAAGCGGACCAAACACAGAAATGTTTGAGAAAATAGGCTGTGTAATAGGAGTATTACCAGTTCCGGTTGCATCGTTGTCCGACTCAAAACCGTTTGAACCAGACTGGTCAGCAATGTTGGGGTCGCGCATTACAACACCAAACTGGATGCTTCCTTTGAAACCGTTGTCGGTATCAAAATCATCATCCCAAGCGCGGTAAGAAATAAGGTATTTGCAGTTTACTGTTCCGCCAAACCACTCAAAAGCATCATCGCCTGAATAAGAAACCTGAATATGCTCAACAACTGTTTTGCGACCTACACCGCCCATTGTTAAACCATTGATTTCGCTGTTTGGCTGGAAAGCTACACCGGGATACTCGATGCGCACGTAACGCAGAACTCCTGAACTATCGTTGTCGTTTGGAGTTGTACCGCCACCATAAATAGAACCAACACCGCCTTCAATTACACCTTCGCCGGCAGAAGTACCGTTGGCTGCGTTAGCAGGCAGGTTAACTGATGCACGACCGCAAATGATGAGTCCGCCCCAGTCGCCATAAGAGCGCTGTCCTACTGCTTTCTGTGAAGTAAATACAATTGGCTGCTCGGCTGTACCATCGGCAATCAGTTTTGCATCACGCTCAATGATGAGTGTTCCTTTAGAAACGAAATCACCTTTGATAATGGTACCGGGCTGAATGGTGAGTGTAACTCCGGGCTTTACATATACCCAGCCATTCAGCAGGTAAATGTTGTTTGAGGTCCAGGTTTCATTAGCTGTAATGTTACCTGATTTGATGATCTGCGCATCGCCTGATATCCAGGCTGTGATGGCAAGACCAAGGGTAAGTAAAAACTTTTTCATGTTGTGTTTGCGTTTAGAGTCGCGTGTGATTGAATCCGGTACAAAACTATCCCCGCAGTATGATCTGGGTGTAAATCGGAGTTTATCTTAAACTGTTATTCAGGTTAGTTAATTGTAAACAAACTACCCCGTCTGAGATTGGCTAATTCTCAAAAACAAAGCGGCCTCTTTGCAGAGACCGCTTTAAAAACTTTACGATACTATAGCGTAATTACTTTGTAACGCTTTCAGGTTCAAGCAAACGGACGTTGATACCAAATGTAAAATAGGCACCGCGACGGAACGACTGAATTTGCTGATCTCCTGTACGATCCAGCTTTCCGTCGGCATTTGCATCCTGAAGCAACAGGAAATCCATGTTAAGAATATCAGAAGCGTTTACTCGCAAGTCAATATTCTTGCGTTTGCCAACAGTTTTTACGACCGAAAGATCAAGCTGATGACGCGGCATTTCGTAAATATCCGGAATCTGAAGCGAAGGAACTCCCGCAATAATAATACGCGGTCCAACCACATTATAAGCCGCATTTACCTGCCAGCCGGTTGTATCGCTTGTCCAGAAAAGACCCACGTTTACAACGTATGGCGATTGTCCCATCATCGGACGGCCAACGGTATCATTTTCGCTGAGCTTGATATCGCTGTAGATGTATGCAGCATTGGCTACAATGCCTAAGTTGCGGATAACAGGAATGTTGATACTGTCGAGACGCTTGCGGACTTCGAGTTCTGCACCGAAGTTATTAGCCTGAAGTGCATTACCCCATGTAAAACCGCGTACACCGCCTGAACCGAGACCCGGGAAGAAATATAACTCGATCGGATTGTTGAACTGCTTGTAGAAAAGTCCGAGCGTGATATTCTCACCAAAACGGGGGTACAACTCAAAACGAAGATCGAAGTTGTTGATGCTCGGTGTTTTCAGCGAATCATTACCCTGATAAATACTGTTGAATACAAAATCATAGAATGTAAGCGGTGCGATTTCGCGGAACTCAGGGCGGTTGATTGTTTTTCCATAAGCCATACGAACTACAAAACGATCAGTTGCGTTGATGGCAATGTTAACCGAAGGCAGCACAGAGGTAATATCGTTATTCACACGAACTGAGTCACTGAGGTTGTTTGAACGGAAGCTGTACAGTTTTTGAATATTTTGCTCAACACGCACACCTCCACTTACTTTCATACGCGGAAGAATTTCTTCGGTACGTGCTTTAAACTCTCCGAAAGGCAATACAGCCATCAGGTAACCGGCACGGAGATTATTAGTGGCCACATACGAGTCAGAAAGCTTCGTATCCTCATCAATCAGC
>CALRTD020000258.1:0-6589 GCA_943371015.1 Synechococcus sp. UW140
TGGCAATGGTGAAAATTTTTGAAGTGCTTGAAGAAGCTGCACAATAGCTGATTTTCCTGAATGCTTTTTTAACAGGTTATTTATAGCACAGGTGACTGTTGTGCATAGCCCTGACCGCACGGAAAGCCCGCAGGTTTTGGATTTTAAAAATAGTTGCAGTCTGAGTTGTTATACTCTTCAGAAACTCACGAGGACTTGCAGTAAGGGCAGGTGCGAAGAATTTTTAGTGAGTGTTAGATTCGCTTCTCATTTTTCAATTGATTATTTCGGAAGTTCTATGCCTTTGAGTTTTCGGTAAATGCTAACGGCATAGCTGTCTGTCATGCCCGCTACAAACTCACAAATACGCAGTATGCGCAGGTAAAGATCGCGGCCGTGTGGTTCTCCATCGAACAAAAACTGTTCGGGCAGAATGCTGAGAATTTTTTCGCTGTATGGTTTTTGCTTCCGAAGTTTATCGCCGTAGGTGTGTTTATCTATTGTGGCATTAATAAACAAGTCAAGCAACTCAGCCACCACATTAAATCCGGCGGCTTCAATCTCAAGCACGGTGCGGCTTCGGTAGATATGCTTTACAGAGAGTTTTATAATTTGATTAAGATCGCTTTGAAGATCGGCCGGAAAAACATCGAGCAGTGGCTTATCAAATTCTCCGGTCAGCATTTTTGCTTCGTTATCGAGAAATGCCTGAACCGTTTCTGTAATCAGCCGGCTGATGCTTACGGCGCGAAGATAGCCCCATTGCTCGCGTTCGCCTTTGATACTGTTGTAACGTTCTTCGCTGAAATATTTTCCGGCAACTGCTTTGAGTAAAGCCGTTCCTTCTGCAGCACCGATGAGTCGCATGCGCATGCCGTCTTCAAAGTCAATGATGCGATAGCAAATATCATCGGCCGCTTCTACCAGAAAGGCCAGCGGATGACGCAGCCAGGCATAATCGGTACCGGGAATCTGATCGATTTCAAGGTGTTTAAAGATGGAAGCGAAAATATCTTTATCGGCTTGAAAGTAGCCGTACTTTTTTTGACTGCCGCGCTTGGTTTCGAGCAGTTTGAGTGATTGTGTGGGATACTTGGTAAAAGCCGCAAGCGTACTGTATGTTAAGCTGATGCTGCCGCCGGTGGCTTCGTTATAGTTGGTAAGCAACCGAAATCCGTTTGCATTGCCCTCGAAACTTACGAGATCCTGCCAAAGCGCATCGTCAGCAATTTGCTCACGAAAACGCTGTCCGTTTCCGTTGATGAAATAATCGCTGATGGCTGCTTCGCCGGAGTGCCCGAAGGGCGGATTTCCAATATCGTGTGCAAGAGCTGCTGTAGCCACAACAGCGCCAAAATCGGAAGGATGCAAATCGGTAAGCTGGTAGCGTTCGATAATGGTTTTGCCTACCATTTTTCCGAGCGAACGACCCACACACGAAACTTCAAGGCTATGCGTAAGACGGGTGTGTACAAAATCGTTATCGGGCAGCGGAATTACCTGCGTTTTATCTTGCAAACGACGGAAAGCAGACGAAAAAACTACGCGGTCGAAATCGCGTTCAAAATTGGTGCGATCTTCAGTAGCACGACGCGGCTCTTTATCGCCGGGACGGGCTTCTGAAAACAGGGTTGACCATTGCATAGTTGAAAAAGGAGTCAGTTATAACGATTGAAATTGTTGAAGCCATCAGGGCGCTGTGTGCCTTGTTCATCGCGTTTGCGGATACCTTCGAATACAGATGTTATTATTGAAAGCAACACACTGAACAGTAGTGCCGACCAGAATCCGCCTACCGCAAATCCGTCGATAAATTTATCGGCAAGTAAAACCATTCCGGCATTAATAGCCAGCAGGAAAAGTCCCAGCGTAAGAAACGTTATTGGGATGGTGAGGACAATCAGAATGGGTTTAATTACTGTATTGAGAAAAGCCAGTGCTGCAGCAACAATGAGCGCTGTGAGAAATCCGTCAACCTTAACCATGCGGTCGGGCAGGATGTAACAGGTAAGCAGCACAGCCAGTGTTGAAATGAGTATGCGGATAATGAACTTCATACGATCAAAGGTAATTAACATCTGAAATTGATATCCAATACTTCAGCTTACTTCTTCACATCTTTTCACGTTAAAAAAGCGAGAGGCGATTGTACTTGTAAATTTTTGGCACATCTATTGGTTATATCTCAGAAAGAAAAATATTCGGAAAGGAGTTGAGCTATGAAAACCCAAAGAAACCTCTTCTTGTTTGTATTGAGCGCTGTATGCACTCTGCCCGCCGCATTAATGGCTCAGAAAGCCGGTTTGAAATTAACGAATAGCACCAGCACTCCATTTACAGTGTTTGTAAACGGACAACAATACACATCAACAGCTTCAACACTAGTTATTGATAGTTTGACGCCCGGTAATCAGTATGTGCGTGTTAGAAGTGCACAAACAACGGACTCAAACGGCAGAATAATTCCTCCGCAAGATTTGTTTACCGGATGGGTGAATTTGCGCGACAGTGCTCAAACTGATGCATTGGTTGACGGGGCAAACGGAATGCGGATTTTGGGGATTACTTTCCCTTGGGAACAAAGCAATCCGGGACAACAGCAGAATCCGTATATGCAAAATAATCTGACAATTCCCGGTATCAATCTGCCTCCGGGTTGGCCTTTCCCGAACGGCTGGCCTTTCCCGAATTTGCAGCTTGGAATGTCTGAAGTAGATTATCTGCGACTGAAAACGAGTATTGATAATCAGTCGTTCGACAGTAACAAATTAGCTATTGCCAAACAGGCTGCAGCCGCCAACAGGATGACTGCCGCACAAGTTGCAGGACTGGTGAAAATGATGACGTTTGAAAGCAGCAAACTGGCACTGGCTAAAGCAGCGTATGCCAACTGTATAGACAGAAACAATTACTATCTGGTGAATGAAGCTTTTACATTCAGCAGCAGTGTAAATGAGTTAAACAATTTTACCAGCGGCACAGGCCGATAGTTAAAAGAAATTCCTCAGATACCACCGCTCGGTATTTGAGCAAGATGGCCGGGTTTTAGTAGCGTTTTTCCCGGCCGGCACTTGAAGCGGCTGCGTGTTGGTTGCGCAGCCGCTTCTTTCTTTTTTAGCTTCACTACATACTTACGCATCATTGTCGGGTTTACAATGTTTATGGATGCTTGTAACAGCAGAGAAAGTCACCAGCCATTTTTTCGCACATTGTCTGATAGGAAAAAAGTGAACAGATAAAATCCGGCGTTTAGCCGTTGTTCATTTCATCTGCCGGATAAATGATGCTGTTTAACCAATTTTTTGGGCAATGGCTTCGGCACAGCGCTGCCCGTCTATAGCGGCAGAAACAATGCCTCCGGCGTAGCCGGCTCCTTCGGCGCAGGGGTAGAGATTGCTGATTTGCGGATGCTGCAACGTCTCGCTGTCGCGCGGAATGCGAACGGGCGATGAGGTGCGCGACTCGACACCAACAATTAATGCTTCGTTGGTGAGATAGCCTTTCATCTTTTGTCCGAATGCCCGAAATCCTTCCTGCAATCTTTTTCCGATTTCAGGCGGAAGCAGTTCGTGCAGCGGTGCAGAAGTTACGCCCGGCTGGTACGAGCAATCGGGCAGGCGGGTGGAGAGTTTTCCGTTTACAAAATCGGTGAGCGCCTGTGCGGGTGCGGTTTGTGTTTTGCCGCCGGCTTCCCAGGCGATTCGTTCCAGCGCCTGCTGATAGCGCAGCGCTGCAAACGGTCCGTGTTTTTCGTATTGTTTTAGTGCGGCAGGATCAACAGCTACTACAATGCCCGAATTTGCATACGGGTTATTGCGTCTCGATGGCGACCAGCCATTGGTTACCACCTGCTCCAGGCCTGTTGCGCACGGAGCAATAATGCCGCCCGGGCACATACAAAATGAATAAACACCAAGCCCGTTTACCTGCTGTACCAAACTGTAGGAGGAAGCCGGAAGGTATTCGCGCACGAAAGGAACTTTATCGGTATTGCAATGGTATTGTACCGAATCAATAAGCGCCTGCGGATGCTCAGCACGCACGCCCATTGCAAATGGTTTGGCTTCGATGCGGATATGGTTGCTGTGGAGCAGTTCAAAAATATCGCGTGCCGAATGGCCGGTTGCTAAAATGATTTGTTTTGCGGCAAAGCGAATTTCACTGCCGTTTTGTTCGGCAATAAGCGCGGTGATCGAATCGTTTTTGCGTTCAATGCCGGTAACTTTTGTATCAAAATGCACTTCTCCGCCGCAAGCCCGGATATTGTCGCGCATGGCTACAATAATTTTCGGCAGGCGGTTGGTGCCAATGTGCGGATGTGCATCCGCCAGAATAATTGGGTCGGCACCGTGTGCTACAAAGAGTTCGAGAATGCGGTTGATGTCGCCGCGCTTTCCGGAGCGGGTGTAGAGTTTTCCGTCTGAGTACGTTCCTGCTCCGCCTTCGCCGAAACAGTAGTTGGAGTCGGGATTAACGATATGCTCTTTGTTGAGGGTTGCCAGATCGCGTCGGCGGCGCTGCACATCTTTTCCGCGTTCGAGAATTACCGGTTTAAAGTTGAGTTCAATTAACCGGAGTGCGGCAAAAAGTCCTGCCGGGCCTGCGCCTACAATGTGTACCTCAGGGCTTTTGCTTACATCTTTCAGCGGCCATTCGGGTTGCTGGGCAGGAACAGGTTCGTTGACAAAAACTTCGAGGCGGAGGTTTACTTTAATGTTTCTGTTTCGGGCATCAACGGAGCGGCGCAGCAGTTTGAAGCCGCTGAGCTCTGAATCCTGAATGCCGAAATATTCGGTGAGGTAATTCCGCAGTTGCAAATCATTAAAAGCAATTTGCGGAGCAACAATAAGATCGAGCACCTGAACCATGCTCAGCCTTCGAATGTAAGTGAAATCCAAAACACCTGCGAACGAAGACGATCGAGTGATTGTGCGTAAATACCTACATCTTTCACAAGCAGGTTACGCATACCTTGTGTTAATTTCAACTCAATACCAAATTTGAAATACGGGAGAAAAAAATCGACTCCGGCGCCAACATCGTAGCCAAAATCATGCTTATTGATTTTTACAATTTCCTGTCCGGGAATCTGATTTTTCGCATCGCGTTGCGAAGCAAGATCAAGCGTGTAGCGGCCGCCGCCAATCATATAAGCGGCAAAGTTATTCATGCGCTTTGAGCGCACTTTTAAATTGAGCGGGAAATCAAGAAACGTTGATTCTACTTTTCGCTGCACATCAAATGTATTTACCCCTTCGAAATGATAATCGAGATTGCGTTGTCCGAAAGTAATATCGGGTGTAAAGCGCAGTGTTAGGTATTCAGCTAAACGAAGCTCCGATACAATTCCCAGATTAAAACCCCATTCGGGAGATGAGAGAATTGTTTTGAGTGAATCGCCTCCAACAACAGACGTAAAATTATTGATTGGTGTTACCAAAAAGTTACAGCGGTTTGCACCAAGAAAAAAGCCGAAGTGAATCGGATCCCGGTAATATTCTGGACGGTTCAGTGCAGACTTGTAACGTTGTGCGTTTGAGGCAGCGGGAACAAGAACAAGCAGCAGGAGGAAAATGCGGATAAGTTTCATACTTCTAAGAGTAACGGTATCAAAAGTAAGTTATTGCGGCCGTTCGGGAATGATTAACTGACGCTGAGGGGGCGAAAAAGTTGCCGGTTTGCGTTTGGCATCTTATTAAAATGCAATGAAATCAGGCTTTTTTTACTGGTGTTAAAATCATCAGTGTATATCCACATTGTAAGGAATACGGGCCTGTACACCGCGGAGTTGCAGCAGCAAACGCGAGCGCCGGAAGCGCTGATATTCTTCGGCAAGCATTCCGAGTTCCTGCTCTGTAGCTGCGGCTCGTGCCTGAGTGCCGGCTTTTTTAAAGAAATCATCGAACGGACTTCTTTGTGCCGGGAAGCTTTTGATACGATATGTGCCGGTGATTTTAGCCAGTTTGGCTGCCAGTTTTACGGCATCGTGCAAACCGCCCAATTCATCAACAAGCCCGATTCGTTTTGCATCACGTCCGCTCCATACGCGTCCCTGTCCAATGCTGTCAACATCAGCAGCAGACATTCCCCGGCCATCAGCCACACGATTGATGAATGTTGTGTACACATCTTCAACGCCCTGCTGAAGTACTTCTGCTTCGAGTGTATCAACCGGTCGCAAAGTTGTTCCGAAATCGGCGTGCGGGGCAGAGTTTACAGTATCATGCGTAAGCCCGATTTTGTTTTCGAGCATGTTTTTCAGATTGGGCAGTAAGCCGAAAACACCAATTGAGCCGGTAATGGTATTGGGTTGTGCTACAATTTTATCAGCTGCGCAGGCAATGTAGTATCCGCCTGAGGCAGCCACATCGCCCATTGAAACTACAATAGGTTTCTGGCCCTTGGTTAAACTTACTTCGCGCCAAATTACATCTGATGCAAGGGCGCTTCCGCCGGGTGAGTTTACGCGCAGCACAATTGCTTTAACATTTACATCGTTCCGCGCATCGGCAATTGCCTGTGCAATGCGATCAGAGCCAATGGTATTGTCGTCGCCAGCCCCGCTTTCGATTTCGCCAACGGCATAAACAACTGCAATTGCCGGATCATT
>CALRTD020000259.1:0-6587 GCA_943371015.1 Synechococcus sp. UW140
GACTTTTCTAATTCATATGTTAACCGATCTTATTCAACAGGCTTTACTTATGGTAAGTTATCAAATGCAGCGGATAAACTTAAAAAGTATCAAAAGAGAAGATTTAATCTCTCCTATTTTGAAAGCGCAAGTGGTGTTTTTAATAACCAATATAAGGGGTATGGATATTTGAATACCGAAAATTTTTCGGCAGCAGAAAAACAGAATGTCTCAGATTTTAGCAGGGAAAAATCTTCGCCGGCAACAAGAAATACTCCAAGTATTAGTATTGGTTATTCAACATTTGATGCTTTATTTGTTAGCGGACAAGGTATAGCAGGAGCATATAGACCATATAGAGCCAATGTTGGAGTTTTTTCAGACCCACAACAAAATTCTCATACTGTTTCTTCAAAAATTAGTCCAGAGTGGGGAGATAATTTGCCCGATTCAATTGCTCTCGTACCTACAAATTTATCAATTGAAACTGGTGGTGATTACGGTGTAGGTTACTCCCGTAATTACTCAGGAGATTGGAATAGCCTTGGTGCTAATGCAACCGCAAAAGGTCTTAATTACATAATGAATATTACAAATACCCCTCCTCAACTTACTGATCCGCTTTATCAAGCATATTACTATAAAGCATCAGGAGAAATGTCGGCATCACCTGTTGCAGAGTTAGATTATATAAAAGGGACTCGCCCGATGCGCTTTGGTTTAGAGCAAATTTTTGCTGCGGATGAAGGGCTTTTGGCACAGGCAATTGATGAATTAAAAGAGAATGACAATGATCAGAATCCTCAGCCGCTTACGGGAAGTAATGTAAGGACTTCCCGGCAAAAACAAGTACAATTACTCACTACAAGAACTGCAGGATATCTTGCAAATGCAAGTGGCTACGGTCGTTCTGTAGTTAGTGTTTACACTGCTCTGGCTAATACGAATCCAAATAATTTTCCGTCAACTGTGGGTTTACCAACACCGCATTCATATAGCAATTATCCCGCCCACCACACTGCAGAAATTACTGTTACCAACCCCGACGGAAATCGTTATGTATATGGCCTGCCGGTTTACAACAAATCGCAAAAAGAGGTAATGTTCAGCAAATCGGGTATTGCAGAAAACAGTTTTAATAAAACAGAGGGTTACACAGGCGGAACAGATAACAGCATTACTAATAATCAGGGTTTTGAAAATTTGTACATGAGTACTGAAATACCGCAGTACGCATACAGTTATATGCTTACGGCCATCTACTCGCCCGATTATGTGGACTTAACCGGCGACGGCCCTACCGATGATGATTTTGGTTACTGGGTAAAGTTTAACTACACCAAAGTACATGATAGCTATGGTTGGCGCATTCCCTATAAAGATGCCAACTACAACAAAGGACAAATTTCTAATGAAGAAGATGATAAACTAAGCTATACTTACGGTACAAAGGAAGTGTATTACCTGAACTCAATTCAAACTAAAACTCACGAAGCCCGGTTTATTCTGAATAACTATCAAAACAATGAAGAGAGAACAGATGCTAAAGGTGCAGCGGTTGAAGACTTCACGAGTATAATGTCTCTTGGGATAAGCAATCAGTTAAATTACCTGAAAGCAATTGAGCTAGTAAGTAAAAAAGATCCGAACCGGATCATTAAAAAAGCTGTTTTTGAATATGATTATTCTCTGTGCAAAGGCATTCTGAATACATCGGATGCAAACAACGGAAAACTTACGCTGAAAAAGCTGTATTTCGTGCATCAGGGTAACGATAAAGGTTCGCTGAGTCCCTATCAGTTTCAGTATGCCGTTAATCCGAATTACAATCAGGATTATATGGACAGATGGGGCTATTATATGCCCGACCAGAGCACCACAAATACTGATGTTTACAGCAAAGAAAACCCCTATCTGAATCAGGACGATAATTCAACCGTAACACCAATGAATAATGCGAATGCGGCTGCCTGGAATTTATCGACAATTCAGTTACCATCGGGCGGCTCAATAAATATTGAATACGAGGCCGATGATTATGGGTATGTGCAGGATCAGCGGGCTATGCAAATGCAAACAATAACTGGTATGGGAGAAACGGCAAATGCCGATGGCAGTGCACAAGCCTCAAACTACAACAAACTGCATGATCGCAATACATTAGTGTTTTTTAAATTGGATCGGCCTCTACTGGCTTCACTTGGGGCTGCTGCGCTCAGAGATTCTATAAAACAGTATGTTGACGGTATTGATGAATTACATTTTAAAGTTTTTCAGAAACTGAAAAAGCAAATGTATGGTCAGAATGCAGGAGAGATGGCTTATGACTATGTTCAGGGTTATGCCAAAATTGATAAATCGCAGAGTTTATGGTATGGGTTTGGTACAAATAATGCTTCCTCTGGTACAATTAGTGAAGGCTGGGTTCGTATCAAAAATGAAGAGCGCAATCCCTGGAATCCGATTGGACAAACTGACCATCCGTTTAAGTTAGCCGGTTGGCAGTACATGCGTCTGGAACGAAATGATTTATTTGATAATGGTAATTTATTTGCTCCAAATGCAAGTATTCAGAACGTGATCAGTAGCTTTATTCTGATGGCACAGGATTTTCAGCGCTTGTTTGGTTATTACCGGTTCTGTCAGATGAATGGTTATTGCAATGAACTTTATTTGAATACCGATGCCAATGAGCCGGTTCATGCGCAACCCTCCTATATTCGCCTGAACTCACCCAACAAGCACAAAGTTGGTGGCGGACACCGGGTGAAAAAGATTACAATTGCTGACAATTGGCAGTTGATTTCGGCCGATGCCAAAGCAATGAATGATTATTATACAGTAGAATATGCTTACACCACTTCGGACGGTTCTAGTTCGGGTGTTGCAGAATATGAACCCATTATTGGTGGTGAAGAAATTCCCCAGCACAAGCCGCTGCGCTACAACCAGCGCAAGTACAATTATAAAGACGACGGGCTTTACACTGAAGAGCCTTTTGGTGAAAGCCTGTTTCCTGCACCAAGTGTAGGTTATAGCCGTGTAATTGTGAAAAACGGCGACCGGCAAAATGTAACCACCAACAGAAGTGGTATTTCGGTTACCGAGTTTTATACAGCCAAAGATTTTCCTATTTTCAGCAGCTATACAGATTTGAAGAAGAAGGGGTTTGCCATACCTGTTATTGTTCCCATGATTATGGAAGTGGGCTACAACAACAAAGGTTATTCGCAAGGGTTTTCGGTTGAACTGAATAATATGCACGGGCAGCTTAAATCAAAAGCTGTATATGCTGCCAGTACCGACATTAATTCGCCCGATGCTCAGCCGGTTTCCAAAGAAGAATACATTTATAAAACGGAAACACCTTATGCGCCTGACCGATCTAATAAACTCTACAATAGAGTGACCGTGCTGGATGCTGATGGGGTTTACCGAGAAGCTGATATTGGCTTAACACATGATTTCACCATCGACCGACAGCAGCATTCCAACTACTCGGTAGGAGCAGGTATTGAGACCAATATGGGGGCTGTTCCGCCTTATACGTTCTGGGGAAATGTATTTCCGAAAGTTGAAATCAGTGCTTCCATGTATCGTTCAATATCTACACTGAAAGTAATTCAGCGCAATGGAGTGCTGGATGAGGTAAGAAGTTACAAAGATGGTGCTTATGCTGTTTCACTCAATCTCATGTATGATGCAGAAACCGGTCAGCCGCTGCTTACACAAACCATTAATAATTTTGATAAGCCGGTTTATTCTTACAGCTATGCAGCACACTGGGCCTATCCTGCACTGGGTGGTGCGTATAAGAATATTGGCGCTAATTTCTACAATGCCAGTGTTTCGGCGGGTGTTTATGCCATTGCAAATCCGTCAAAGTACTTTACTGCAGGCGATGAAGTTCAGGCTTTTGTTGCAAGCGCGTCAAGTTATCCGATTTATTGGGTGAACGCTGTTGATGATGTGAACGGAACGGTTACACTGATTAATGAAGACAACACCAGTAACATCAACCTTTCGGGAGCTACACTTACCATTATCCGTTCGGGCTACCGTAACCAGCAGTCGGTAACTAATGGCTCTATTGTATCTCTGAGCAATCCGGTTACCGAGCGTCGTATGCCGTTGTTTGATGCGTTCAATGCGTTCAATGCATCTAATCCGCCGCAAGGATCGCCTTCACTCACAGGAACAATGGGCGTGTTCAACGATTTCTATGTTGATTGTGTAACCGGCGAGGCCAAAGATGTGAGAATAACCTGGCAGCCACCTTATACACTTCAATTCCAAAATCTCAACAATGGCGAGTGTATAGCTACAATTGTTTTTGAACAGGGCCATGGCATTACCAATCTGCTTACTGCTTTTGCGTATGATCTCCAACTCAGCGGAAGTACTCGTGTATTTGCCACACGTCCGAATACATTGATTAAAGGCTACTGGAACAACCCAGATCCGCTTTGCTTCGGAACCTGTATTGATAATGTGCTTCATGCTGATGCGTCGAGCTTTAGTGAGAACTGGTCGTTTAATTATGCAGATGCCGGAAATCCGAAATACCGCACCAGTACTTCACAGCTTCAGGATATGTCTTCACCGCCAGCACCATTTAACCCGTGGCGTTTTGGAACTAAAGGCATCTGGCGCGGAGAGCAGTCGTGGGCCTATCAGGTTGACCGCAAGCAAAGCAGTGATCCGAATTCGATTACCAATATTGCTGTTGACGGTACTTACAAGCATTTTGTACCATTCAACTGGGCTGGCACCAACACAACACTTGCTGGTATTAACCCTCAGTGGACACTTGGCACAACAATTACGCGCTACAGTCCTCATGGTTTTGAGATTGAAAACAAAGATGCGCTTGGCAATTATTCTTCGGCACTATATGGCTATGAGCAATCGCTGGCTACCGCTGTTGTGGGGAATGCACAATATCTGGAAATGGGCTTCGACGGATTTGAAGATTATGTTGCTCCGTCTGTTTATGGTGGTACCGTACATGGTTATGGTCATGGCCATTTCGAATTCCGATCGGCTAACACCTCTCACCCGATTGCGCTAACTACCAGTACGGCACATACCGGAAAGTATTCACTGAATGTGAGTACAATGGGTGCAGCTTCGATGCAGTTCGGTACAGGAACTCCTTCACCCACAGATAACATGTTTGTTGCACAGGCAGGTAAAAAATATAACCTAAGTGTTTGGGTAAAAACATCATCATCGTTAGTAACTCCGTCAGTAGTGATTGAGGATGTTGCAAACAACAGTGTTGTTGCTTTGGCAAGTCCTGATCCTAAACAGTCGGCGATAGAAGGATGGAAGCGTATTGAAGTTTCTTTCACTGCACTTACATCAGGAAACATGAACATTAAGTTGCAGTGTTCATCGCCAACCGGCGGAGCAGCATGGTTCGACGATATACGGATTCAGCCTTTTGTTAGTGGCATGAAAACGTATGTGTATGATCCACTTACACTTTGGGTAGTTGCTGAATTAGACGACCGCAATTATGCCACTTTCTACAACTATGATGAAGAAGGTGCATTGGTGCAGGTGAAGAAAGAAACTGAAAAAGGAATTGTAACGCTGCGTACCAGCCGCGGTAACATTAATCGCTAATGACGATGAAAAAGCAATTGTCTTTGGTTGGTTTCCTGCTGCTCATTGCGGTAACTGTTCAGGCTCAGACGGCCAAGCAATACCTGCTGCGCATGAACGAAGTTTACAGCACTTCCAAAACACTCTCAATGCGTGTGGATCTCCTGTACTTTATGGGAACCAATGATGTTACTCCTGTTCAGCGGATGTCGGGAGAAATGGCGAAGAGCGGGAACTCTTACTATTCATCATTGATGGGAAAAACCACCATTGTGCATAATGGTCTCACGTTGTATGTAGACGAAGGTCAGCGACTGATTCTTTACGGTAAAAATGAAACCGACAAAAAGAAAGCATCGCCGGCAGAAATTCCTGATTCTACAGTTTACGGTGCAGATGCAGCTTATACGCTGGGCAAAGGAACGGCAACAAGTACAAGAGTGATTATTACGCCCAAAGACAAAACCGTTTACCGGTCAATTGAAATTTTGATCAATAAACAAACTTATGCGATGGAAGAAGTGGTGTACCGCTATACGGTTGAAGATGATCCTGCCGGATCGGTGCAGACTGTAAAGGTGCAGTACAACACCATTCAGATAAACCAGCCCGTACCGGCGGCAAAATTTTCTTCTTCAAAGTTTGTAACCCGCAGCAAAGGCAAGTTGGTTGGCACAGGCAATTATGCCAACTATGAAGTAATTGAACAACCCCTGATTAAAACCCCGTACTGATATGCGTTTATCCCGTTTTCTGTCCGTACTGTTCTTCGTATTCACAGCATTAAGTGCCCAAGCCGGCCGCGACCATATTTTAGTGAGCCGCAGCGGCGAGCTGGGTTTACCGCTTGTACCGGCAGGTACGCAGCCGAGTTTACAGGTGCAGGATCAGTGGTACAGCTATATGCTGGCCAACCCGCACAACCCGGCCAACGGACAGCGGTGGAATGAAGTATTTCGTTTACACAAAGCCGCCACACGGGTCAACCTGCGTTACGA
>CALRTD020000260.1:0-6550 GCA_943371015.1 Synechococcus sp. UW140
TACTCAAAATAATCAACCTTTACAATGAAACGGATTTTGTTTGCCCTTGCAGTGATTTCGGGAGTAACACTTAATGCTCAAACCGATACCACAAAAAACTGGACACGCGGCGGTGTGTTTGGTCTTAATTTTACTCAAGCTTCTTTCACCAACTGGGCTGCAGGTGGTGTTAACTCGGTTTCAGGTCAGGCTTTACTTAACCTTTTTGCGAATTACAAAAAAGGGGATAACACGTGGGACAATACACTTGAAATGTCTTACGGACTTTTGCAGCAGGGCAAATCATCACTGCTTCGCAAAACCGATGATAAAATTGACTTTACCTCAAAATATGGCCGTAAGGCATTTAACGATAAGTGGTACTACTCGGCACTCTTCAACTTCAAGTCACAGTTTATGCCGGGTTACAACTATATCTCTGATACCAGCAAAGTAAAAATTTCTGACTGGCTGGCTCCGGCTTACGGACTTATTGCGCTGGGTATGGACTACAAGCCGAATGCAAAATTTACACTTTTTGCTTCGCCACTTACCGGCCGTATTACCATTGTAAATGATGGAGCACTCTCCGCTGCAGGAGCTTTTGGCGTTAAACCGGGCGAGAAAATACGCAATGAGTTTGGCGGCTATGTTCGTGCGCAGTATCGTGCTGATATTATTCAGAATGTAAATCTGGCTACACGTCTCGAGCTTTTCAGTAATTACCTTGATCGTCCGCAAAACATAGACGTTAACGCCGAAGTACTGCTTACCATGAAAGTGAATAAGTATATTTCTGCATCCATCAACATGCAAGCTATATACGATCACGATATCAACATCAAAGGTGACTATAACAACGACGGCGTAATCGGTCCAAATGAAGCTGGTCCGCGCCTTCAGTTCCGTCAGGTACTTGGTATTGGATTCAACGCCAAATTCTAAAACAGAACGTAATACAGAGTGAGAAAGAGAGCGAGAGCGAAGAATGATGCGATAATCGCTATCACTCTTCGCTCTCGCTCTGTTTACGCTCTCGCTCTGTTTATTTCGCGATTAGTCGGAATCCTTTTCCGTGAATATTCATGATTTCAACGGTTGGATCATCTTTCAGGTATTTACGAAGTTTTGCAATATATACATCCATACTGCGCGAATTGAAATAGCTGTCGTCGCCCCAAATTGTATTGAGTGCTAATGAGCGATCCAAAATATCGTTTTTGTAAATGGCCAGAAGCCGCAAGAGATCTGCTTCTTTGGAAGTAAGCTTTTGCGGTTTGTTTCCGAATTCCAGTAATTGCCGTGTATGATCGAAACTGTAATCACCAACAGTGAATGTTGTTTGATCAGTATTATGTGCTGTTGCAGATTTGGTGCGGCGCAAAATTGCTTTCAGGCGCAGCAATAATTCCTCCATGCTGAAGGGCTTGGTGATATAATCATCAGCACCAACATTAAAGCCTTCTATTGTGTCTTCCTTCATCGACTTTGCGGTGAGAAAAACAATGGGGACTTCCTGATTGAGTGCGCGGATTTCTTTGGCAAGTGTGTAACCATCTTTCACAGGCATCATCACATCCAGCAAACAAAGATCAAAGCTGGCTTTACGAAACTGATCGAAACCTTCTTTTCCATTTATTGCAAGCACGGTTTCGTAGCCTTTGGCATCAAGGTATTCCTGAAGCAAATTGCCAAGGTTTGGATCGTCTTCTGCAAGCAGGATGCGTGTTTTAGGTTCGGCTGTGGTCATGATTCTATAGATGTTGCGGGTACGTGATAAGGAAGGTTAACGTAAAAACGGCTGCCGCGTCCGGGTTCACTTTCTACGGATACATCGCCACCGTGCTTAACAGCAACGGCTTTCACATAGCTGAGTCCAAGTCCGAAGCCTTTCACATCGTGAACGTTTCCGGTGGGTACGCGGTAAAGTTTATCGAAAATCTTTTTCTGATTCTCGCGGCTGATTCCGATGCCGTTGTCTTCAACGCAAAGTTGAATACCGGTTGCTGTGTTTTCGGTAAATACGCGAATAAGCGGCTGGCCGGGCGTATATTTTATAGCATTATCGAGCAGGTTGAAAATAAGATTCTGAACATGCGTGCGGTCAGCTTCGATCACAAAACTATCCGCTTCAAATTGTGTACTGATCTCGCCTGATTTCTTTTCAACCTGAATGCGGACACTGTTTACTGCATTACGAATGAGTTCATGAAAATCAACCGGACCTGTTTTGAGGCGGAAATTTCCTTTATCCAGCAAAGCCGACTGCAGTACATTTTCAACCAAACCGCCGAGACGTTTATTCTCTTCACGAATCATTGTTACGTAGCGGTTGAGCCTGTCCTGCGTTTTCTCAACGGATGAATCAGAAAGTACTTCGCAGGCCAGAGATATTGTGGAGATGGGCGTTTTCAGCTCATGCGTCATATTACTGATGAAATCGTTTTTGATTTCAGAGAGTTGTTTTTGCCGGTAAATAGTTGAGATGCTGTAATAGAAAAGCAGAAGAATAAACAACACAAACAACACCGAAAGTATGAGCATGATCCAAAGCGATTTCAGAATAAAGCCGTTTTGATATGGAAAGTAAACTGCCAGCATGTGCGGCTGCGCAAAAATATTATCGGGCATTAAACTAACGCGATGCCGGCTGGTCAGCAAACTATCTCGCAGCGATTGCTGAGGATCTTCATCGCCGCTGAGCACAGGCACAGTGCCTCCGGTGAAAATTGTCCATACGTAGCGCGTGGTAATTCCCCGGTTGCGGAATTCATACCGCAGCAGCGAATCAATCAACATGGTGTCGGGCTGAATATCATTTTCGCCGAGGAAATTCACCTGCAGCATTTGATTGTAGAGATCCGAAAAAAGCTCTCCGGCAGGGCGCTTCAGGAGATCGCCGCGTTTGGCCAATGCATCCAGACCGCTCTGCAATTTGTTACGGCTGAAACTGAGTGTGTCATTCGGGCTGGTGCTTCCGGGAACCGGCGCATTCATTTGCCGCGAATTGAAACCTTGCGGCAGACGCGAAAGGGAATATTGCGTGCTCATCCGTTCACGCGCCTGAGCGCGGGCATAGCGGCGAGTAACATTCATCATTGCTTCGCGCACATCCTGCTCAAAGTGCTCACGCCGCTGATCTACAGCGCCGCTGATCCAGTAATACTGAATCACGCAAAGCCCGATAAGCGCTGCGCCCGCAAGAAATGCAATCAGTTTTGGAGAAACAATTTTCATACCCGTGCCTCAATGGCCATCCTCAAAGGTAGCACAGTTCAGGCTTTGCGGATACTTTCCGGCTATCCGGCTTAACATCATTTAACGAGTGTACAACTTAAAGCCCTATTTTTTGCCGCTTCTCTTCTACCAAAAATACCCTCAGCGGCGGCAGTTCAATCTCTTTCCCGTTCGGGCCTTTGGCCTTTATGTCATCAAACATCAGCACACCGCCATTGCCTTTTACATTCAACGAATCAATCTTTTGCTTCATACGCGGAGTGAGTGCACTGCCGGTTGATTTTAGTGTATCTAACTTCCCGGTTTTCGCATTACGCAGATATAACGTGAAAGAAGTGACTTGATAATTATCGCGTGAAAATTTTTGCCGTGCATAAATTCTGCCAGCTCCTATTACAGTAAACTTATCAATAAATGAATCATTTTTGATGCCGCATAAATCTGGCTCAGGAACTTCACGGCCATACAATTTATACGTTTTTGACCAGGCAATACGTTCAGTTCCGTTCTTCAGTTTTTCGTAAACAACTAACACACCTTCAACTCCGGTTTCGGCTTTTATAATGTAGAACGAATCGCGCTGTGTTACAGTCCCGCCTTTAAATTCAACCGTTCCAAGTTTATGTTTTCCCTTGTAACGAATCTTCATCACATTATCTTCTCTCAGATAGAGATAGGAACGTTCGGGAGTTACAGTAATAACGGTTGGTGTTCCTTTTACAACAAATGTATCCGTTTGTGCATTGAGCATACGGAAACTTAAAATAGTAAGGAACAAAAAAAGGATGCGGAGTTTCATCTTTTGCGGAGTTGACAACTTTTACCAGAATAGGACAAAGTCTGTACCGAAATGTACAGACTTTGCCGATAATTTATTGCGAGCATCTCTAAAAACTCAAATTCCAAGTACCGATTTGGTTTGCTCAACAGATGCCAGTACCCCTTCGTGCACAGTCATTGTAAGTTCGCCTTTCTTCTTCCCTTTCAGGTTATTGAGCGCATCAGATTTTGCAGTTGCAAGATGTCCGTCGGGAGTAACTGCCCAGAGTAAATTCTCTGCTTCGGGATTAAACTGAAATCCTGAAAGTGCGCCCGGGGCGTAGGTGAAAATTGCATTGCGCCCTTTCTCAACTAAAAATACCTGAACACCTGTAATTTCCTGTTTGGTACGGCTGTCGATAATTTTCAAAGCCATTGGTTCAGCTGCCGGAAGATTTGAAGGGCAATCAGAATTCCACATCCCGAAGTCTTGAATGACAAACAAACGCATGGTTTGATTTTCTTGCTTACGTCCAACAGTTGCACGTGAACGGAGTGCGGAAAGACGAAGTGCAAGCGCATTTTCGCGAAGCCGCTTTTTATCCGCTTTGTCAACTGCATTGTCGAGTTGCTGCTGCTGCTGAGTCTCGCTGCCAATTTTTCCGCTGCGTGCAGCTTCGTAAGCGGCAAATCGTTTCTCGTATTCTTTCATGGCCGATTCGAAATTGCGATTATCTACAACCACATAAGTAATGTAAGAGCGCTCAACCGTATCACGGGTAAACGTTACCGTAAGCGTGAGGCCGTCGCTGTTGCGCGCTATCGAAGCATCGTCCCACTGAATTTTACGGTCGGCGCGGTTGTAGGGTGTGCGGGTTTCGTCAACTTCAAACCGCAAACCTTTGTAAGCATTCAGCTCAGGAAACTCAATCGGATCGAAGTCGATACTGAAACTGGGACGTTTGCTGTTGGCCAATTGCGGACGAAGGGGCTCGGTACCTGCAGGTTTTACTTTGGTTGCGGCAGAATCAGTTACTGCAACTTGTGCAGTAAGCGGATACGCTGTATCACGTTTTACAAAAGCCCAGTTACGTGCCGTTGTGTCGAGGTAATAGATATTGAACTTATCCTCGGCAGTATTTGAAACCAGCGCTACTTCAATGGGTTTTGCCGGATTGGTTTTGAGCGGCTGTCCATTCTGCCAGGCAGTAATTTCCAGCATTCCGGCCGATTCAAAATGGTATTGCTTTCCGGCTGAGTCATACGTCATCGGAATGCCGGCAACGAAAATAGCAGCAGGATCATGAAACTCACGGTAGCGGATTTCCACGTTACCCGTAACCGGTTGTCCGCTGCCGCTGAGAAATGCGCCCTGCGGAACAATAATGAGTGATCCGGTGCTGAACCCAAGCGTGTCGGCTTTTCCGGCATCCACCATGTATGTTGTATCGGCAATATCAACACCGTTGAGCGGGGCCTGTACAAATGCAGTTTGCTTTTTCAACTCAGCTTCATCCGGCGAAAGAGCCATGTAAGTTCCCACGGCAATTACCGTTCCCAGCACCACAGCACCCATATAGAAACCCGGTTTTTTGTAAAACGGCAGCTTCTGTGCATTGTAAGCATTCAGAAACTGATCAAAATTCTGTCCGCGCTCAATATCTTCGGGTGTAAGCGGCTTGCGGTTTCGGTTAATGTTGTTCGTTTCCATGATCTTCAGGCTAAAGCAGAATAAATTGTTTTCATGCGTTCGAGCAGCCGGTAAATCCGCGCTTTTGCCGCCGCCTCATTAATTTCAAGAATCTCACCTATTTCTTTGAACGGGCGCTGTTCAAAAAACCGGAGTTCGAGCAAACTTACCTCATCGGCATCGAGCTTTGCAATCGTTTGCATAAGCCGTGCATCGGTTTCGGCGGTGTTGTCTTGCCCCAATTCCTGCAGCACATCGGCCACCTGCGTGTCGTCGATGTTTACTGCTTTGCGCACTTTAGCACGGCGGTATTGCCGGCTGAGTTCATTCATGGCAATCCGAAATAACCAGGCTGAAAACGGCACGCCCTGCGACTTGTACTTCCCGATATTTTCGAGGGCGGTAATGAATACCTGTTGTGTAATATCATACGCATCCTCTTTTGTTTCGGTGCGCTGATACACAAACCCCAGAATGCGGGCATAGTACCTGTTGTAAAGCGGCGCAAACTTGGCCGGATTGCCCCGCGCAGCGTCGATCTCTGCAGCTTCTGCATTGATCTGTTCGCGGGTTTGGTGATAACTTGAAGCGAGGTTCATGGTGGTGCCTTTTGCGGGAGGAAACAGAACCATTGCGGGCTGCTTTCGGGAGTATAGGATGTTGCCCGCCAAAAAGTAACGGAAGATGCGGAAAAAAATGATGGGTGTTGAATGTTGACTGCCGAATGTTGTAGGGGATGAAAACGAAAAGCCCGCAGAACTTGCGTTCTGCGGGCTTTTCGTTAGATTTTCTTTTTTATCCGCGCTGGATGACTACGCGACGGGTGATTTTTCCGGCAGTAGTTTGTAACTCTACAAAGTACAGCCCCGGCACCTGATCGGTTAA
>CALRTD020000261.1:0-6521 GCA_943371015.1 Synechococcus sp. UW140
GCCTCAACTGCCTTTCCCCTGATGAATTAAAACAACTTGCTGCTGAATTCAAAAAACGACTGCACGCCAGCGGAATTGCTGTATTCGTGATTATGGGGAGAAACTGCTGGTGGGAACGATTGTATTTCTCACTTAAACGCGATAAACGAAAATATCGGCGGAAGAGCAAAACACCTGCTGCTGCTGACATTGGCGGACATATTGTAAATACATGGTACTATTCGCCAAACGAATTTGCAGCTTTTTTTGCCCCCCACTTCGAGATTAAATATGCTGAACCGGTAGGCTTGTTTGTACCACCTTCCTATCTCGAACCATTTTTTGCACGAAAAAGCTTCTTATTTTCGATGCTGATTGGCTTAGATCGCTTGCTTGCTCATGGCAAATGGTGCGCTGATGCAGCCGATCATTATCTCATTGTTTTGAAAAATCGCGAAGAATGAAAGTGCTGCTGACACATGGTTATTTTCTGGCCGATGATCCCAAAGAACAGGCGATCATGAAGCCTTATGTGCCACTGGGCATTTTATATATATCATCGTGGCTTGAACAGCATGCTATTGAGAATGAAGTCTTCGACAGTACTTTCAAGACTTTTGAGTTACAGTTAAATTATATCCGCGATTATCTTCCTGATGTGATTGCTGTTTACACCAATCTCATGACCAAACTAAACGTCCTGCGTTTGGTGAAAGCTGTAAAAGCTGATCCTGAATTAAAACACATTCCGGTTATTCTCGGCGGTCCGGAAGTTCGAAATCATGCCGAAAACTTTTTGCAGCACGGTGCAGATATTCTCATTGTCGGCGAAGGTGAAGAAACCGTACTTGAAGTAGTTAAGCACTTTGAGAGCACTGGTACAATTGCCGAAAACATTGACGGTACAGCAATTCTCAAAGACGGAAAATTGCACATGAATGCCGAACGGAAATTGGTGCGCGATATCAATCAGCTTCCATCTCCGAATCGAAAAAAAGTTGATCTCACACTTTACCTGAATGCCTGGAAAGAACGCCACGGCTACAATATGGTTTCGGTGAGTACTATGCGCGGCTGTCCTTATACCTGCAAATGGTGCAGCCGTGCCGTTTACGGAGGCACCTACCGCCGCCGCAGTCCGGCACTTGTGGTTGATGAGCTTACCGAAATTATGCGTGATTACAATCCTGACCGCATTTGGTTTGTAGATGATGTTTTTACAATCAGTCACAAATGGCTCCAGGAATTTGCCGATGAAATTGAGCGCCGCCAACTCAAAGTGAGCTACGAAATCATCAGCCGCGCCGACCGCATGAGTGAAGAAGTAATTGCACTGCTCAAAAAAAGCGGCTGCTTTCGTGTGTGGATTGGTGCTGAAAGTGGCTCACAACGTATTATTGATGCAATGGATCGCCGGGTTGATGTACAACAGGTGCGCAGCATGATCAGACAAAGCCGAAAACAAGGCATTGAAGCGGGCACTTTCATCATGCTCGGCTATCCCGGCGAAACTCGCGCCGACATTAAAGAAACAATCAAACATTTGGTTGAGTCGGCTCCCGATCTTTACACCATCACCATTGCTTACCCGATTAAAGGTACACGGCTTTACGAAGAGGTAGAATCCAAAATCACGACCTCGCTCAACTGGGCCGAATCAACAGACCGTGATATTGACTTCTCACGCACATACAGTCGCCGCTATTACGAATATGCAGTGCGCTGGGTGTATAATGCTGTTGGCGCTTCGCGAACACAAAATCCGGTAAAGAAATTATACCTGAACGGGAAAGGATTAGTTGCTCAGGTGCTGATGCAGTTGAATGGGTAGTTGCGTTTTCTTCGGATTATATTCAACTACTTCACCTCAAATTTCCGGAATACAAACATCGTCCACACCAATGCAGCAACGCAGAATAATGCAGCCGCGTAATACGAAGCACCCGGAATAATCACATCAACAGTTCCGTCGGTGAACCAAGCGAATAACGAAGTCATTAATACCGGGCCAACAACAGCGGTCAGACTTTGTAAACTCACCACAAAGCCCTGAAGTTCACCCTGCTCATCTTTACCAACTACTTTTGAAAGTACACCCTGAATGGTTGGGCCGGCCAAACCGCCCAGCGCAAGCGGCACCACAGAAGCAAACATCCAGAAGTTAGTTTCTGCCAGAGCGGCAATGAGCATACCGACACCGTACATAATAATCCCGGTTATTATAGCTCTGCGGCTGCCTAACTTCGGAATCAAAATGCGGTTTAAGCCACCCTGCACAAGAGCAATCATAATCCCCACAAAAGCCAGCGAAGCTCCAATCATTCCTGACTCCCAACCTAATCTGTATTGCGTATAAAATCCCCAAACGGCTTGCAGTGCGTGACTCGCCATGTTGATCAGAAAAATGGTTACGCCCAGATGAATGACAAGCGGATAACGGCTCAAGTGCATAATTGCCCCAACCGGATTGGAACGTTTCCAGCTAAATGCTCTGCGATTTTCAACTGGCAATGATTCGGGGATGACAAAAAATCCGTAGAGCGCATTGAGCAGCGAAAGCCCGGCAGCAACAAAAAACGGAATACGTTCGCCAAACGAGCCAAGAAAACCACCTATGGCAGGACCAACAATAAAACCGAGTCCAAACGCAGCTCCGATTAGTCCGAAGTTTTGCTCACGCTTTTCGGGAGCACTTACATCAGCAACATAAGCTCCGGCAACGGTAAAGCTGGCTCCGGTAATTCCCGCAATAATTCGTCCGAGAAAAAACCACCAGAGATCGGGTGCAAAACCAAGCAGCAAATAATCGACACCAAAACCCAGCAACGACATTAACAAAACCGGTCGTCTCCCGAATCTGTCGCTGAGACTGCCCAGCAGCGGAGAAAATACAAACTGCATGAGCGCATAAACCATTGCCAGATAACCGCCCCAAACCGATGCTTCATTTACAGAAAGTCCGGTCATTTTCGATAACATACCGGGAAGCACAGGAATGATAATTCCCAATCCAACAACATCAATAAAGATGGTGATGAAAATAAAAAACAGGGAGCGATTAATTTGGCGTTGATTCATAATCTTGATTACTTCTGTTCACGCAACGATTTCGGATAACAAAGAAAATACTTCTTCACAGGCTTAGATAACACAGAAATATTGAAAATATCAGCAGCCTCGGCAATGTCCATTACCTGCCCGTTCTTAAACTTGATATTAATACGAATAGTATCGCTGCTGTACGCGTTGTTTTGAACAGCACCTGTAAAAACGAAAAACGACATTTCGTCTTTAACCGGTTTCAGCTTTAATTTTTTTTCGGCCTTCTTGTACAATTTTTCAACGTAAGCACCGTCGAATGGTTTGTTTTGAAGCTCAACGGCATAAAGCTGCCGGTTCACCATGCTTGCACAAAGTTCGGCAAGTATCGGATCGGTGTGTTTTGCCCAAACTTTTATGGCCGACATGATATCATAATCATCAAGATTAGCAAAGGCTTCAAGCACTTCAGGCCGTTTAAATGCTGATCTGGTAATACGATTGCAGAGAAATAATTCGAGCGATGGTGTGCAGAATAATTTCTCGCCGCTCATGGCTAATTGCTTGGCACGTTTCAGAATATTCACCAGCAAATGTTCGGCACTCAGTACTGTTTTATGCAGATAAACCTGCCAGTACATCAATCGCCGCGCAATGATGAACTTTTCGATGGAATAAATGCCTTTATCTTCCACAACTAATTCATCATTCACCACATCCAGCATTTTTACAATGCGGTCGCTGCTTACAATGCCTTCGGATACTCCGGTAAAAAAGCTATCGCGGCGCAAGTAATCGAGCCTGTCCATATCCAGTTGACTTGAAACCAACTGATGCAGAAACTTTTTATGATAGGTGTTTCTGAAAACCTTTATAGCCAGTGTAAGTTTGCCTTCAAAAGTCTCATTCAGCTTATCCATGAAGATTCCGGAAATATCTTCATGCGTAACGTTATGTACAATGCTGGTTTCAAGTGCATGCGAGAACGGGCCGTGTCCGATATCGTGCAGCAGAATGGCAATGTAGGCTGCTTCGGCCTCATCATCGCTAATCTGCGTGCCTTTTGAGCGAATCACTTCTACTGCTTCGCACATCAGGTACATCGCCCCCATGGCATGATGGAAGCGTGTATGTAGTGCGCCCGGATACACAAGGTTGGTAAGCCCGAGCTGGCGAATCCGGCGCAGCCGCTGAAAATACGGATGCTCAATGAGGCGGAATGTTAAATCGGTGGGCACCGTCACAAATCCGTAAACCGGATCATTAAAAATCTTGCCCTTGGGTGTGCGTTTCATGTACAGATTGTAAAAATAGCTGATTTATGTCTGCATCCGAATGAAATCGGCAAAGGGCAGTTCCGTATTTTTGCATTTGAAATGATGCAGCCGTTAAATACCTCACGCCGTAGCGACCGGATTTTGCTCAAAACCGGGATAATTACCCTCATCCTTCTTTACCTTGTAATCCTTGCGGGATCAGTGGTTCGCGCCACCGGCTCAGGCATGGGTTGTCCCGACTGGCCCAAGTGTTTCGGCTACTACATCCCGCCCACAGATCCTGCTCAACTCGATTACCATCCCGGCGAAGCCTACGAAAAAGGCCGCATGGTGATTGTGAATGATACACTCTGGCGCACAACTTCAGCCATTAAAGGCGATGCTGCTTTTAATCGGTTGCAGTGGGAAAAATATCCGGTACACAACTATGCAAAGTTTGTAGTGTATCAAACCTGGGTGGAATACATCAACCGCTTGCTTGGCGCGCTCAGCGGAGCAGGAGTTTTGGCTATGCTGGTGATTGCACTCACCCGTTTCCGCCGCGATAAAGCAACCGTGTTCTGGTTGCTGGCAGGCATGGTCGTTCTCGGCTACATAGCCTGGCTCGGTAAGGTGGTGGTTGATAATAATCTTGCCCCGCTTAAAATTACCATGCACATGATAAGCGCGCTTGCCATTGTTTCAATCATTCTGCATGTAAACTACCGTATCCGGAAAACAGTGTACGGTGTAAAACCCGAAGTCGCCGGAAGTTTTATGTGGTTCGGCGTTTTGATATTGCTTGCATTAACGCTGGGGCAGATTATTGCCGGCACACAAGTTCGGCAGGAAGTTGACACACTCTACAAACTCACCGAAAACACCGGCCGTGATGCGTGGACATCTCAGTTGGGCGGCATCTACAATTTGCATCAGCTACTCGCAATTTTAGTAGTTGCTTTCAACGGCATTCTGTTCTGGATGCTGCGCAACAAAGCCCAGCTGAAACGCATTGCAGTAAGCATTTTCATCTTGCTGCTTGCCGAATATGCAGCCGGTATAGTTCTTCATCATGCAGGAATTCCTCCGGCGGTGCAGCCTGTGCATCTTGTTTTTGCGACAGTTATTTTCGGGCTGCAGTTTGCGTTGTTGTTGCGGATGAAGAGAAATTAATAATTTAGAGTCTTCTTAGAATAACTCGCTATTTCACTTTTGGAAAATTCTGAAATGATGATCAAAACTATATTTCAATACAAAATAATGCTGATATTAATTATTTGTATATCAGCTTTATCAAAAAAATCTAACGGGCAGGTAATTCATGAAACCTTAAAATCAGAACTTCTATCATCTGACAATTCTAGTTTTCATAATATTATTGGTGAAAATCAAAATGGTTTATATTATAATATTAGAAATGGTTATTCAGTAGAGTTACGAAAATATAATTCAAAACTTGATCAAAATCAGATAAAGCAATTCAAATTCCCAATCAAGATTGCCGAATTTTCGTTTCAATTTGAATCTTTTATAATTTCGGAAAATAGTATTTTTTTAATTGCTTATGCATCATCGGGAGCGAAAACAACATTTAAAACTCAGTACTATTCATTCAAGTTAGACAATCAGACACTGGAAATCACCGGTGAAAAAATATTCCTATGCGAATTTGATCAAAATTTCACCCATGGTTTATTCTTTTGGGCGATGTCTAATCCTGAATCTCAACATTATGACTTCGACAAAACATTCTTCTTTAATAATACTTTATGTAGTCCAAACAAAAAATATTTTGCACTTTGCTTAGCTAAGAATAATAAAACGCCAACTACTGAAAAAACCTATAGGTTTATTGTATTCGATAGCGAATGTAATAAGGAATGGGACAAGAATATTACGTTTACAACAGTTACAGAAAAATATCAAATAAAGAAAATTACCATTGATGATGATAAGACTATCACAATATCTGCATTGGACATAGAAGATATTATGACTCCCACAAAAGATAACAATTTCTATTACATAAGTGTTAGAAACGATGGAGAACAGGTTTTAAGGTCGACAATAAAAATTTCTGGTAAATATATATTTTCAGCTAAACACGCTTGTTCAATAAACAAAGTTGACTATATCATAGGAATATATGGCGAGGATAGCCATACTAACGCAACTGGAATACTCACTGTAAATTTAACAGACCAGAAATATCCTGAGATTCCGAGAATAGAATTAAATTCACTTACA
>CALRTD020000262.1:0-6500 GCA_943371015.1 Synechococcus sp. UW140
AACTGCACAATGGCTTGCGACATGCGCTGCGTGGTGATGCTGTCGTCGCCAAAAGCTTCGGTAAACATGCTGCGATAAACAGGACGTGCCTGAAGTTTGGCCAGCACATTGGGCAGGGTTTCATCCATTTCCACCGGATTTTCAATCGGGGCAATGGGTTGAGATTCGATATGGTTAATACCGCCATCGTGCATGAAGCGTGTGTGCCAAGCCAAATTGAACAACCCTGGTGCATTTCTGGTACCGAGCAATCCATCAACACCGTGGCTGAAATCGTGTTCAAAATGTGCAAACGCGGCAAATTGCTGGTGGCAGCTTCCGCAGGAGATTGCATTGTCTCGTGAGAGAGCCGGTTCGTAAAACAGTTTCCGGCCAAGTTCAAACCGTGCTTTGGTCACCGGATTGTTGCTGAAATCATAAGCCGGCTGAGGAAAACCGGGCGGCACTACAAAGCTGATGTTGTCATCAATAGCTTCTGCAAGTTCCGGATCTTTAGAGCAACTGTGAACAAAAACAACCAACGCCGGCAAAAAAACACTCAGCGTAAGCATCGGATTTTTGCGAAATAAGTTGATCCGCAGTTTCTTCATAACTTTTGCTTAATCAGTTTTGAATGCTCAGCACCGAAAACATACTTGCGTAGTTGTTGGCAATGGCTACAGAGTTGGCACCCGGGTTCATTACATTATTGACTGTTGCAAAACTAATTGTTGTGCTTCCTGCAAACCAACGCAATGCATCGTTTTTCAGATTGATTTGAGAACCTGATGTTGAAGAAACGATAGCCTGCGAAGAGCCAAAAGAAGGAGAAACCACACGCTGACCGGCATTAGGACCGGCATAACCACCGATGTGGAAAATTATATTATCAGCCGAAGCCGTAGAGCTGGGCGATTTACCTTCAAGCTTGGCCATAATGTAACCTGTGCTCCAGGTCCAGAACATTCCGTTTACCGGATCAAGAGCGCCGGTTTGTGCACCTGAAACATTTCGGATGCTGTCAACCCCAATCATAAACGAAATGCTGGTGTATGTTGCAGAGGGAACTCCGGTAATATCAATAGTACTTGAAGCAACTGTTGCAGCATCTACCAAGTGATAGCTGTCTGGCTCAGCCCATACATTTCCGCTGGCATCAGTGAGTTTGATGTTGCTGATGTAGTACTTGTACATGCGGATTGAAAATGAATCACCAGCGGCATTTTGGTAACGAACCGGCGAGCTGGCAATAATCATTGAATCCGAACCAACCATATTTTTAATGCTGATGCGCACCGAATTTGGAGCTACCGGGCCGGGATTATTATTGTTGTTATTATTATTCCCGTTGTTGGTGGTGTCATCGGGCTCGGGCACTGTGTCTTTTTTGCACGCAGTAAATGCGAGTGATGCAGTAAATAAAGCAGCAAGCAGAAGTCGGTTCATTTTCATGTGATTACAGTTAATTTATTGAGCTTAGTAAAGATACATAAAACCATACAGGAATAGTTGTTTTTGAGTTTCCGGGACTATGAATTAATCTGATTCTCATCAGTTTCAAAATCATATTGTTGCGCTGTTTTTGCCACTTCATCGGTAAATACTTGTTTGAGCGGCCTTTTCTGACTTCGCGAAACAGCCCACAACTTCGCCTCATTTAAGCCCAAAACAGGCATTTTCTGTGTTAATCCGGGCGGTAATTTTTCAAGGTCATTTAACAGAATCCTGAAAATTTCCTGCTTGTCGACCTCCGAAACAGCTTTGTTCAGCAGTTCAATGTGCTTTAAAACGATAAGTTCAAAATTGGATGACTTTTCTTTTTTGCTGAAATGTAATTTCCCGGAGCGCAGCAGCGAATCGCTTTTCGATTCATCATTCAATTCATAGTTCGCAATATTCAGCATCAATAATGCAAAATCGCGAATATCAGTACGGACTTTTTTGTTCGGTAAATGCTGAATGCTGAGAAGCGTTTGATGGGCGGCCTGAATGTCTTCTGCTAAAAACTGAGCAACAGCAAAATTGCAGAGAAACGGCAGTACCTGCGTCTCGCTGAGGTGGCTTTCTTCTGATTTAAGCCAATCCTGTATCTCAGCAATCAGCGTCGGAATGATATCAAAATTGGCTGTATTCAGCGCAAGAATAAACGTGTTATGAAAAAGTGTTTCCCTGAAAGTTCTGAGTGAATCGGCAGGCAGACCTTCAAATCCGTTGAGCGACATTAAATCGGTATGAACCATTCCGGGATCAACCGGCGAAAAGAAGCAAACGTTCTGATAGTATTTACAAATCGTCATTAATAATTCGGGCTGATCGGCTTGCCAGTTGGTTTGTTGTTTCCAGATGTTCAGCAGCAAACGGTAGCGTTCAATAGCCGGTTCCGGATTACGCAAATAGAGGTCGCGGATGCCGGTAATATTTACAGCAAGCGCATTTTCGATATACTTTTTTGACGTAAGTGCATCATCAACAAGCGGAGAATTTGCAAGCTGAACAACGCTGTCAACAATCTGATGATTTCTTGAAAATGGATTGTGTTTAGCAAGTTCAAGCAATGCATTGTGTCTGTAATGCAATTCGGCAAGTACTTGCTGTTTCAAAAGCACTTCGGTTTCCTCTGCTCTCAGTTCTCCAAGGCTTTTTTCAAATTGGTCTGTTGAATTGTACAAGAGCAATTTAAGCTCAATTTCAATACACTGTAAAATGAATGTATAGCGGCTGCATTCGTACGCCAGTTTTTTTGACTTACGAATCAACCGAGTTGATGGCTGGTAAAGTTTTTTACCAATCAGAATATTTGCATCCTCTAAACTATGTCGGAGTATAGCATCAGTTCCGGCATCTTTTTCAAGCAAACGCAAGCTATCGAGTATCAGCTCGCGCAGGCGAATGGCAAGTGTAGGCACATTAACGGCAAATGCAGCTCCGTCCGGAATTGCTTCACCTTCTTTTGAATGATTCAGCCAATCAAAAAAATCGAGCAACTGACTGCCCGCACCTGCTCTGGCTTTACCGATTAGCGTGACAAAACGCTTCTCTGCCGGCGTAAGTGTTTTTACCCATTTTTTGAGATCTTCGGCAGGCGACATGAGAATTGGATTGTAATTGTAAAATTGAGGATTTAATGAATAGTAAAATGATAGTTGGGCGTATTATTTTAAAATTGGATTGTATTTTTTCTTTGAAGTTGAGGTTTGTAATGCATAGGCTTGAATGACTAATCTTGCATCACAGTTACTGACTATTAACTTCTCTAAAATTAACAGACATGGCAATCTCATCGGCAGAATTAAGTGCAGATTCGAATGTATCGATTCAGCTTACCAACAGAATGATGCAAACGTATTACAGTCTGGAACGCGGCAAAACAATTGAACTTCAGCATACCATAGAAACGGGAACACTGTTTAGTTTACAGCCCGATTCTACCGGCATCAGTATTTTAACGTTGCTGTTTAGTGATACCAACTCGCTTATACTTGACAGAGATCAATCGCCCGATTGGGAAAGCGGTGAGAGACATGGTGATAATTTTACGTTCGCTTTCAAAAAAGATAAGGCAAGAATAAGTATCAAACTGACTGCTGAAAACAGCAAAATTATTATTGTAGGTACTGTCCCTACCCCTAAACCATAAAGGGTTAATAACGGGTAACCGTTTCATTTCAGTTTCTATTTACAGACACTGCTAAACTCAAAAAGTTTGGCCCGGAATGCTGTTGCCTGATTTTATCGGATGCATCACAGTGGAGCAGCAACCACTTCAAAAAAACGGATTGACTGTACAATTATTTACAGAGGCCGATGCCGAAAAGCCATACGAGTAGGCAAAAAAACAAAATCCATGACACCAACTACATTAAAGACCGGATCAAGCGATGTATTCTTTACACTTATTACGCTCGACAACTACATTACCGTCGATATCAATCCTGACGGAGTTCAGGGAGGCGGCACCAAGGGCTGGAGCCGCGTACTTGAAATGAACAACGCCGGTTTCGGGCCTGCAGAAAGCAATAATGGTATTGCAACACTTGATCTAACACCGTATCTCACAGCATACCAGCAAGCAGGAGCATCAAGCGTAAATCTTGCAATTGTTGTTTCAAACTGGACCGGTGGCGGAGAAGTAAAAGGAACAATTACATGGCCCGGAAATGGTTCCGAAAACTTTGAAAACCTTGATATTCCAAGCTGGTCTTCAACACAACTTGCATATACTTTGGTTCTGTAATGGAAAAGAGGCTGTCTCAAAATTTCGGGACAGCCTCTTTTCTGATTGACTAAAAAGATGTACCTGTAAAGTCCTCCCCCCCCTTCACATGTAGTGAAGAGGATTTTGGCGGTGAGGGAGTCCCCGCAAGAACTGCGGGGACGAACCCTCAGTACAGTTTCCTGTACGATTGTTTCAATTAAGTAAGTCAAGTAAAAACAGGATAGTCCTAAAACACAAAATCCCCTTCACATGTAGTGAAGAGGATTTTGGCGGTGAGGGAGGGATTCGAACCCTCGGTACAGTTTCCCGTACGCATGTTTAGCAAACATGTCCTTTCGGCCTCTCAGGCACCTCACCAGTTCGGATAGGTATTGGAATTAATAAGAATTACATCCATTTCTGGAAGGGCCTAATTCTTATTACTCAGTATAATAAAGAACCTTAGTGATCGAATTCTGTACTTGATAGTTGATTAAGAAAACAAGTTTTAACCGCTTCCTATCAAGCGCGGCAAAGGTAATAAAGTTTTTTTCATTGCTCCTACACATTTTCAATATTTTCAATAGCGTTTTTTCTTACAAAAATCAGTTGAGTTTAACTGTGGAACTTATATTTGTATCGATCCTGCAATTAAACAACGAACTAAAACGCTGAACTCAATGTTTCTCTCTCTTACGCAAAACTATCTGCTCCCGCTATCCTTCCTGGCCACAGCCTGCGCGGGCTTAGTTTCCTGCAGCGATACACCTGCCGGCAAATTCAAAGACAATGAGAAGGATAAGGACAACGCCCAGGTTGGCGGCGTAAACTTCATAAACCATGCACCTGCTACCTGGCAGAAAGACTGGTCCACACAAAACACTGTAGTTTACCACTGGCGCGGAGAGCCCGATAATCTGCATCCTACAAACGGAAAATCAGGTGCGCGTCGCACTATACTTGATTATACACAGCGCTTTCTGGTTGGCACAGACCTCGAAAAACTAAGTTTGCGCCCCGATTTAATTAAGGAATTGCCTGCAATTTCTGCCAATGAGCTCGAATATACGTATGAGCTTCGTGAAGAACCCACCTGGGATAACGGCGAAAAACTTACAGCCGGTGATGTACTCTTTACACTCAAAGCATCACTCTGCCAGTACACCAATAACGGCTTTGCAAAACCTTACTTTGAATACATCCGCGAGATGCGAATTGATCCGGCGAACCCGCGGAAATTTGTCATCGTAATGTCGCAAAAATACATTCAGAACGTAGCCGTATTTTCTGATATGGCAATTATGCAAAGCAGTTATCACGACAAAGGAAAAGTGTTTGATAACTACTCGCTGAGCCAGCTCACCAATGCCGATTTTTACAAAACACCGCATCCGGATCTGGAAGCGTGGGCGAAAGAATTTAACGACAATAAGTACGGCCGTGATATCAGTTTCCTGAACGGTTTGGGAGCTTATAAAGTAACAAACTGGCAAGACAAGCAGTTACTCGAACTGACCCGTAAAGAAAACCACTGGACTTCAAAGCTCAGCAATGCAACAATTTACGATGCCTCCTATCCTGAAAAAATCATTTTCCGCATTATTGGCGACGAAACAGCTATCGCACTTGAGTTTCAGAATCAGAAAATTGATGCTTCTTATTGGGTAAGCACAACCGGCCTTGTAGAGCTTCGCAAAAAAGATGACTTTAACCGCAACTATGCCTCAGAATTTATGCCCAACTACAACTATCAGTATTTGGGTATGAATATGAAACCACAGGCTGTAAACCGCAAACCGTTTTTTGTTGACAAGCGCGTGCGCCGGGCAATGGCCATGCTGATTCCGGTTGAGAAAATGAACAATACCTTTTTTCAGGGCAAAGCAAACCGAATGGCTACTATGGTTTCGCCACTTAAAAAAGATGTCATTAATACCGACCTCAAACCACTTGATTTGGACATTGAAGGTGCGAAGAAGTTGCTGGATGAAGCCGGCTGGAAAGATACCGACGGCGACAATATCCGCGATAAAATGATTGATGGTCAGAAAGTTAAATTCTCTTTTGAACTGACCTACATGTCGGGAAGTCCGATATTTAATGATGTTGTAAAAATGATCAGCGATGAAATCCGCAAAGCCGGGGTTGAGGCAAATCCCCGCACGCAGGAATTCGCGAGATTTTATGAACTGATGGAGCAGCATGATTTTGACATGGCGCTTGCGGCATGGAATGGTTCTTTCTTTGCCGATGATTACAAGCAAATCTGGCACAGCAACTCATGGAATAACAAAGGTTCAAACTTTGTAGGCTTCGGCACACCCGA
>CALRTD020000263.1:0-6496 GCA_943371015.1 Synechococcus sp. UW140
GAATAATGAGTGCTGAATAATGAGTTCTGAATAATGAGTGCTGAATAATGAGTGATGAATAATGAGTGATGAATAATGAGTGATGAATAATGAATAATGAATAATGAATGAGTACACAAGAGAACTTCCGGCAAAGCCGGAAGAACATCACGATGTTCGTTTTACACTCAACACTTTACACTCAACACTATTTTCTAACTGCATATCGCGTAGCGATAGTTGTAAAAAGTATAATAGTGACTGAGCTTACCGGCATCAGAATGGCGGCAACCAGGGGGGAGAGATTGCCTTGTACGGCAAACCACAGACCTATAATGTTATAGAGGAAGGAAAGCAGGAAACTGGCAATCAGAATTCGTTTTCCGTTTATTGCTGAATTGAGTACATTGGGTATATCTTCAAAAACTTCTGCATCAGCAATGCCATCGCAGGCGGGCGAAAAATTATTGATGTCGTCTGAGATGCTTATGCCTGCATCGCTTTGCTTTAGTGCTCCTGCATCGTTCAGGCCGTCGCCAATCATCAGTACTTTGTGGCCTTGCTTTTGCAGTTCGCGCACGGCGCTTAATTTATCGGCGGGCGATTGGTTGAAGCGAATAAGTGCATCCTGCCCGAAAAGCTTTTTGAGGTAGGCGGCTTCTGCATCGTTATCGCCTGAGAGCAGGCCGAGTTTGTAGTTTCCGCGCAGCTTGTCAATAACTGTTTCAAGACCGGGACGGTAGCGGTTGCGGAATAAAAAGCGGCCGAGTAGTTTTCCGTTTATACTTATATATACTGTTGCAGCCTGTACATCCTGCTGGGCTTGCGATTCAATACCCAGAAATTTTGCTGATCCGATTTTGATTTCCGATTCGCCGGCTTTGCCGGTAATTCCTTTGCCGGTGTGCTCTTCGAAGGCAGAAATTTTGGGCAGTGCTCCGCTTTCTGTTCCTGCATATAATTTCTGACTCAGCGGATGTGATGATTGCCGCGCTAATGCACGTATAACTGCAAGTTCACTGCTGCTTAACGTTTCGCCTTCCCACTGTACACCTGTATCGCCGCTTTGTGTGAGCGTTCCGGTTTTATCAAAAATGACGGTATCTACTGATGCCAGCGTTTCAACTACTGCGGTGTTTTTCAGATATACTTTATTACGTCCGAACAAACGCAGCATATTCCCTAAAGTAAACGGCGATGATATCGCGAGTGCGCACGGACAGGTAATAATAAGTACAGCCGTAAACGCATTCAGTGCGCGCTGCGAATCGGTACTGAGCCAGAAAAGTCCGGCGCCGGCAGCAATAGCAAAGACTACAAACGTGAATGTTTTGCTGATTCTTCCGGCCATTGAAGTAACATCTTTGTGTTCTTCTTTTCGGAAAGCAGCATCATTCCAAAGTCGTGTGAGATAACTCTGCGAAACTTCCCGAATCACTTCAACTTCAATGGCGCTGCCTTTTTGGCGACCTCCGGCATAAATTATTTCACCGGCTACTTTATCGGCCGGAACCGATTCGCCGGTTACAAAACTGTAATCAAGCCGCGCATCGCCCTGCATCAGTATGCTGTCGGCCGGAAGCAGTTCTTCACTGCGGATCAGCAAACGATCGCCTTTCTTAATATTGGCAACCGGAATGCTCGTTTCTTTTCCATCGCGCAATACCGTAACCGCCATCGGGAAATACGATTTATAATCGCGATCGAACGAAAGCCGGTCGTAGGTTTTATTCTGAAACAACCGACCAATAAGCATCAGGAACACAAGGCTGGCAAGTGTATCCATATAGCCTGCACCGGTGTGCGAAAAGATTTCCCAACTGCTGCGGATAAACATGACGAGAATTCCCAGTACAATAGGCACATCCATATTTACAACACCGCTGCGCAATCCGCTCCATGCCGAACGAAAGAACACCGAAGCACTGAACAGCAATACCGGCAGCGAAAGCAGGAAATTGACATACCCAAAGAAATTTCGGTATTCGGATTCGGCCAGCGAATCAACGCCAAAGTATTCCGGAAAACTCAGCAGCATAATATTGCCGAAGCAAAAGAAAGCTACACCAAGCCTGTAGTACCAGTGACGCATAGCATTGGCATTATCTTTCGGAGCAACATTCCCTGCACGCAGATCGGGCGGATAGCCAATGGCAGACAGCAGTTCTACCAGCTGCCGGAGACTGATTACTTTTTCTCGGAACGTAACGTGTGCTTCTCGTCGCAGGAAGTTGACCTGTGTGCGCACTACACCCGGATGCAGTTTCCATAAGTTTTCGAGCAGCCAGATGCATGAACTGCAGTGGATGGCAGGAACCTGAAACGTAATTGTAGAAATATCGCCGTCGGTAAACTGTATCAGTTCACGTTTCAACTGCTCATCATCGAGCCAGGCATATTTTTCTTTTGCGGCAGCAACCCCGGCACGGTTTTGTCCGGGTGCAAGATTGAGCTGGTAGTAATCGGCCAGGTTATTTTGCGAAAGTATTTCGTAAACCGTTTTGCAGCCTTCGCAGCAGAATGCCCTGTTGTCGAGCTTTAACGAGCTTCCCTTCAGATCTTCCCCGCAGTGAAAACAGGTTGTGGTTTTAACTGAGTCAACTGTTTGCATACGGCTGCTAAACTACTGTTGCAGCATAGGTACAGGAATGAGGCGAATCAGGATGTCGCGAATTTAAACTGCTTGCAGACAGGCTTAAAACTGATGAGGATCATATTTTGAACTGAAGTCTGGCTCTATTTTCGCTGATTCTTTCTATTTTGATGAAAAATTCCTTTACATCATTTATGGACAGCTTAGAAGGGGCAGAGGCGCTATTCAGACATGCGGCTGAAGGCATAATTGTGGTAAATGGCCGTGGCACTATCGTGCGGTGTAATCCCAGCGCGTGTCAAATGTTTGGCTATGAGCCGGGCGAATTACTCGGAAACCTTATCGAAAAACTTGTTCCCGAACGTTACGCATCAGGACATGCCGAGCGGCATCAGGCTTATACTGCAAATCCCGAACCCCGGAAAATGGGAAGCGGCCGCGATTTATTTGCCCGCAGAAAAGATGGCTCTGAGTTTCCGGTTGAAATTAGTCTCAGCCCTTTCACCGGCGACGGCGATAAGTTTGTAATCGCGTTTATTGTAGATATTACGCTGCGTAAACAGGCCGAAGCCAAATTGCTCAATTACTCAGCTGATCTCGAACGACAGGTTCGTAACCGTACACTCATTCTTGAAGAAGCGATAGACGAATTGCAGAAAACCAAAGATCAGTTGCACACAGCATTGGAAAAGGAGCGCGAGCTGAACGAACTTAAATCGCGGTTTGTATCAATGGCTTCGCATGAGTTCCGCACGCCGCTGGCTACAATGCTTTCGTCGCTCTCGCTTGTTACAAAATATGGCGAAACCAACGACAAAGAAAAACAGTCGAAACACGTTCAGCGCATCAAAGGTTCTATCAGTCACCTTACTGATATCCTCAATGATTTGCTTTCTGTAAGTAAATTGGAAGAAGGCAAGATCACGCAAAAACCGGAACTTATCGACATCTGCCAATTTACCGGCGAAATCATTACCGAGCTCAAACCGCTGGCAGCAAACAACGAGATACAACTCAACTACACCTGTTCCTGCACAGAGCCAGCACTTATTGATCCGAAACTGCTTAAGCACATTCTGTTCAACCTTATCTCCAACGGAATTAAATATTCGCCGGCTGGTAAAAGCGTATATGTAACAGCCGAACTCAGTAACGAAGAACTGATCATGTCTATTCAGGATCAGGGAATCGGAATTCCGGAAGAAGATCAGAAGCATTTATTTACGCGTTTCTTCCGCGGCAGAAATGCCGGACATATATCCGGAACCGGACTCGGCTTGCATATTGTTGCCAAGCATGCCGAACTGATGAATGGTTCAGTTACCTTCGTTAGTAAAGAAAATCAGGGAACTACATTTACACTTCGATTTCCGCAATGAAAAAGATTCTGCTCATTGAAGACAATAAAGACATGCGCGAAAACACAGCCGAAATTCTTGAGCTGGCGCATTATGAAGTAATTACTGCCGAGAACGGAAAAGATGGCGTTGAGAAAGCCATGAAATTAAATCCCGATCTTATTGTTTGTGATATTATGATGCCCGTGCTCGATGGTTACGGCGTATTGCATCTGCTTTCCAAAAACGATCAGACGGCAAGCATTCCTTTTATTTTTCTTTCTGCAAAAGCAGAACGCAGCGAGCTTCGCCGGGGCATGGAAATGGGCGCCGATGATTACGTTACCAAACCTTTCGATGATATTGAACTGCTCAACGCCATTGAAAGCCGTCTGCAAAAATCAGAACGCGTTCGCCGCGATTTTTCGAGAGATATTACCGGACTTAATGAGTTTGTCAGCGAAGCCAAAGGCTTTGATGCACTCCGCGAACTTTCCGCACACCGCGATGTGCGTGTTTGCCGCAAGAAAGAAAGCATTTATGTGCAAGACAGTTTTCCGAAAGGCATCTACATGGTGGTGAGCGGAAAAGTGAAAACCGGAATGGTTAACGAACAAGGCAAAGAACTCATTACCGGATTATATAAAGAAGGCGATTTTTTCGGCTATCTCGCCCTGCTTGAAGACAAACCCTATTCAGATTCGGCTACAGCACTCGAAGATGCCGAGGTTTGTTTGATTCCGAAAGAAGACTTCTTTGCATTACTTTACAAAAACACTGAAGTTGCCCGCCGCTTTGTGCGTTTGCTGGCCGATAATTTAACCGAGAAAGAAGAACAGTTGCTCAAACTGGCTTACAACTCAGTACGCAAACGTGTGGCCGAAGCTCTGGTTACGCTTTGCAATCGTTACCGCCGCGAAGGAGAAGAAACATTCACCATGACCATCTCCCGCGAAGACCTTGCTAATCTGGCCGGCACAGCTACAGAAACCACAATCCGCACACTCAGCGATTTTAAAGAAGAAGGACTTGTTGAAGTAAAAGGCGGAACCATTACAGTGGTCAGCTACGACAAGCTGCACAAGATGAAAAACTGAGTTGCTGTTTACTGACAACGATCAGTATCTGTAAATGATGCAGATCATTCCGATGACTTTACCTGAGGTTTAGTTTTGTAATGTCCGTAAAAGGCGAAAGCCAATTCATGCGGGCATTTTACTATGGATATTACCATCAACGATACACGTTCAGTAGCTGAAATACAGGAAGAGTTTACCCAAAGCTTTCCTTATCTGCGTCTTGAGTTCTTTTCGCGTCCGCACAAAACAGGAAAGCCCTCCCCCCGCAGTCAGATGCTCCAGAACACCCGCACATTGGGCGAAATCAGAACCAATCATTTAGAAGGAGAGATACAGATCACACCATCAATGACCGTTTCTGTTCTTGAGCAGGAATTTATGAAGCATTACGGTCTCGCAGTTCAGGTGTTCCGCAAATCCGGCCGCGTCTGGCTGGAAACTACAGTAACCGATGGCTGGACGTTGGCCGAACAAAATGCACAAGGAGAAGCATTGTCCGCTCCGCGGAATGATGGCCGCTTCGCGGAGTGATTACCGCTTCGCGGAATGAAAAATGTAAAGTGTTGAGTGTTAAATTGAAAATGCTTCTAAGATGCGTTCTAGGATGCGTCCTGTTTGTAACCGGACGTTTTGTTTGAATTCAGTTTATAACTGAATCCTAGGATGCGTCCGGTTTTTTAACCGGATGTTTCTGATTACAAATTATCCGAATCAAACCACTCCGCATACGAGGTAGGCGTTTCGTTGAGGCGGAGTGTTACAAGCGCAATGTCTTTTGGAAGATGTTCGCGGATTTTTTGCATGAAATAAATCACCAGCAACTCGCAGGTCGGCTGAAACGGCATCCAGTGAATACGGGTAAACAGCGGATCACTCAGCATCGGCGCCAACACTTTACGGCTTTCTTCGGGCAGTACCAGGGCATGATCAAACGGCTCGATAATCTGCTCTCGTACAATCCGCTTTAAATTTCCGAAGTCGATAACCATACCATTGTCGGGTGCTCCGGGTTGCTGTTTTGGCTTGCCTGAAATGGTTACATGCAAAAAATACGTATGCCCGTGGATATGCTTACACGGACCATCATGCCCGGGTAAAGCATGTGCCATTTCGAAATTAAAACTTTTGGTAACACGAATTGTGGGCAAGTACATACAGCAATTGGTTGGTGCTGCAAAAATACACAGAATGGATAATAGTTAACAGACATTGTTTGAACAGGTTGCAGACAGAATCAATTTCAGAGCAAGACCCTCTGCACCGGTTCGTTCAGCGTAAAGAGAAAGAACTAACAATACACGATTTCACAACAGCACGCAAACAACGATCCATTAACTCAAATCGACGAATCCGAATAAAAGTCAACTTTTAATACATACTCGAAATATACCAATCTTGGTAATTTTATAAGTTAAATCCACATCATTAAATATTTTAATATAAAATAAATATTACAGGTAATTATGCCCGATTTACTGTTTGCCTGTTAATTAAAAAAATGATCAGGA
>CALRTD020000264.1:0-6491 GCA_943371015.1 Synechococcus sp. UW140
TGTCCGCTGTTGAGCGCAGCCAGCAGATCATCTTCATTCACTACTCCGCCGCGTGCTGCATTCACAATAAATGCGCCTTTTTTCATGCTTGCCAGTTCGGCAGCACCGATCATTTGTCCGCCGGGTACGTGCAAAGTCAGGAAATCGGCAGCTTTCAGTACGTCGGCCATCGGAACTGTAACCACGTTTACGTTTACGGGTGCAGCACCTTCAATGTTAATTACCACATCGGCGTTGCTCAGAAACGGATCGTGGGCAATAACTTTCATGCCTAAGCCAAGTGCAATTGAAGCTACAGCCTGACCAATACGCCCGAAACCAATAATGCCGATCGTTTTGCCGCGGAGTTCAATACCGCCGCCGTAGTTTTTCTTGAGTGCAGCAAAAGCAGTATCACCTTCGGCCGGCATGCGACGGTTGGCATCGTGCAGAAAGCGCACACCGGTAAACAAATGCGCAAACACCAGCTCAGCCACCGAATGTGATGAAGCAGCAGGTGTATTGATTACGGCAATTCCTTTTGATTTGGCATAATCAACATCAATATTGTCCATACCAACACCGCCGCGGCCAATTACTTTCAGGTTCGGGCAGGCATCAATTAACGCTGCGCGAACTTGTGTGGCGCTGCGCACGGTAAGTGCAACGTAGCCGTGGTTATTAATTGCATCTGCCAAAGCAGCTTGTTCAACTTTTTCGGTGATTACTTCGTAACCGGCTGCTTCGAGAAGCTGTTTTCCTTTGGCATCAATACCGTCGTTGGCGAGGATTTTTTTCATAGCTGTGCTGAACTCAATTTTTTGTTAATGGCTTACCGTGATAGGGACAGAATTCAAATTTCCCGCTGAATTGTTCTTTATCTACCGGACAAAATTTAGGGGGGACAGCGAGATCAAGAGGAAGTCTCATAATAAATGGATTGGATGAAGTCCAGGTTACTTCCATCTTCATTTGTTTATCGATATCAACAAGTAAACCTTGCTTTTGATCTTCATTGTTGAAAATATAAAAGTTGAAATTTCGTCCTAATTCACCCATACTTGCACCAAGTAAGTTGGGAAGCATATTCAGAAGATCTTTTATATCGTTATCAATTTTATTTTCCGAAAGAGGGAATAACTTTTTCCCATCATCAAGACGAATAAAAATACTGTCGTTTATTTCTTCTTTATCCTTGTAAGAAAATACACCGGTATATTTTGAAAGTTTAGCATCTACAACGGCAACTAAAATATACTTTTTGAATTTCTGCGACCATTCATTTAACAGTTCTTTTTGCGACGGTGCAGAATTTTGTCCTGCAACTTTCCAATACTGATAAGGTACCCACCACATGAGTTTGATATCGCCTTTACCCGCTTTTTTAAGCTGTGTTTGCTCAATAAATGTGGTCAATTCAACTGTTTCCAGCAACGAATCGAGTTGAGTTTTTACAGGTTCTTCAGGACGCGGGCGTGCTTGTGCGGAGTTTGTCGTTATCAGGCACAGTAAAGCGCCTGCTGCAACAAGCAGAAGAGTTAGAAAAGATCTGAACTTCATAGCTTACGCAAACTTAGCTTCAAACTCCTTCATTACATCTACCAGCACATTCACGCTTTCGAGCGGGAGTGCATTGTAGAGCGAAGCCCGGTAGCCGCCCACATCGCGGTGGCCGCGAAGTCCGCTGATGCCTGCTGCTTTCCACATTTTGTCGAACTCAGGCTCTAACTCGGGCTTGGTCATTACAAACGTGGCATTCATAAACGAGCGGTCTTCAACGGCTGTCGTTCCTGTAAACAGGCTGTTGCGGTCAATCTCGCCGTACATCGCGGCGGCTTTTGCATTGTTGATGCCTTCAATCCATTTTACTCCGCCGTTGGCTTTGAGCCAGCGTAAGGTAAGCATGGTTACATAAATCGGGAAAACCGGCGGTGTGTTGTACATAGAGCCGCCTTTGATGTGTACCTGATAGTCGAGCATCGACAGCATTTTGCGGCCGGTTTTGCCCAATAAATCTTCACGTACTGCAACCATTGTAGAACCCGCAGGTCCCATGTTTTTCTGCGCTCCGGCGTAAATCAGACCGAAGTCATTACCGTTAACTTCGCGGCTGAAAATATCACTCGACATATCGCAAACCACCGGAACGGGCGATTTCTCAAACGATTTCATTTGAGTGCCGTAAATGGTGTTGTTTGAAGTGATGTGCAGATAATCAGCATCAGCCGGAACAGCATAGCCTTTGGGTATGTAGGTAAATTTCTTGTCTTCTGATGAAGCAATAACCCGCGTATCGCCAATCATTTTGGCTTCTTTAATGGCTTTTGTAGCCCAAACACCTGTGTTTACATAAGCAGCAAAGCCATCGGTACGCAGCAGGTTGTAGGGAACCATTGCAAACTGCAAACTTGCGCCGCCGCCGAGGTAAAGCACCTGCCAGCCGCTGCTCAGTCCGAGCAATTCTTTAATCAACTCGCGCGACTCATCCATTACGGCCTCGAAGTTTTTGCTTCGGTGCGAAATTTCGAGGAGCGAAAGGTTGAGGTTATCAAAATTGATGCAGGCTTCGGCGGCCTGTTTAAGCACATCGGCCGGAAGAATTCCGGGGCCGGCACTGAAATTGTGTGCTTTCACAGCATTCAGAACAGTTTGCATAGCGTTGGTTAAATAGTGTCCGAATTTACGAATTCCCCGAACGATATGCTGCGCAAATGCAAGTTATTTCTGATTTCCGGTTCCGAAGTTTTTACCCCGGAACCGGAATCCGGATTTACGGGTATTGATAGTTACTGCTGTTGGTTTTCAGAAGTAATTTTGCGTTTTTTAATTTGCTTGGCTACAAACAATGCAGCAATCCCTAGCAACCAAAGCGGCCAAAGTAAAACAACAATGTACAAAAACTCCAGGAAGCCTTTCCAGCCCCATGAAAGTGAGTTTAGGATTTTTGTCCCTGCAGATGGTTCCCAGGAAGGCTGAACAGTGACATAAGGCCGGAGCTCAGTTTGGGTAAATTCAGGTTGATAGATAGAAATATCGAGCGTGCTGAATTCGACTTTGTCTTTCTGACGAAGTTCGTTTAACAGTGCTTCATCAGCAGTTGATTCGCTGCTCAGTATATTTCCTTGCGCATCGGCCTTTTCCTCCACTTTTCTTGCAGGTGCAGAATCAACAATTTCCTGAACGTTGCCGGCATATTTTTTATTTCGTTTTTGCGCCAGCTGCTCGGCAAGCAGATCAATGGTAATATCGGTGCAGGATAGATTCCGGTGATCGAGGTATTCGACAAGCGGCACAAGCGCACGAACAAAACTGTCGAGATGTACCGCCGGAACCCGGATGCGCATGGTATTAGTTACTGTGAAGCGTGTGGTTTCGAGCACCGAATCTTCGCTGATGCGCACGGAATTTCTGCTGCTGATACTGGAACTGAGCTGTGTGTTGTTTACATAACCGCCCAGCTTTTCGGTAAGCAGTTCGATGCGGTAAGTTGCATCCGGTACATCTTTAACCCGAAACTGAAGATTGCCTTCGCGAATAAATACGTGAGTGCTGTCGAGCCTGCTAAGCCGTGCAGCAAAGCCCGACAGCGACTGAATAGCTTTTTGGGGTGGGAGAGCAGGTTGGTTGCTTTCGGATGCAGCGGCTTCTGTGTTGGCAACAGAATCGGCCATCATTTTCTGAAACTGCGTATCACTTGGACTACAGCCGTAAGCAAGAACAGCTAGTGTAAATACAGCAACCGGCAAACCGAATTTGCCTGAGAGGTTGGGGAGAGGTTTCATACAGCGTTTTTTGTAAAACTGATTACAAATAAACTTCGTATGCCTTTACCATTCTTTAACAATAAGGGAATGAAGAGAGTAGAGAAGTATTTATTTAATGATCAGAAAAAGTGCTGTTGTTAACCGTTACTTCGGCTTCCCCCCCAAATTCGGCTTCTCCTTATTCTGCTGCTTATTCATATCCGGCCCGCCGGGTGCATTGTACTTGTCATCGCGCTTGCTTTTCCGGTTGCGGGCTTCAACATTGTCAACAAAACGCCATTTCCCTTTCTTAAACTTAAACCCATCGTAGCTGAACGTTTGTGTGTAGAACTGATACATCCCGTCGGCATTCGGAATCTCAGGCGCCAGCCGGTCGAAAACAATTTGTTTGTCGCCTTCTTCGTAACGCAACGTCATTACTAATTCGGCTTTAAACTGAAAGATTACGCGGCGTTTGGAGCTTTTACCCAAATCAAAAAGTGAATTCTCGCCGAATACCGGAGTGCCGTCGTTGCGGAAGGTTAGCACATCAATTATCTTTTTCCAGATGATATTGTTGTTGCCGTCCCAACCGAGAAGCGTATAGTACTTTTCCTTTTTCGTACCGGTCATTATGATCTTGTAATACAATGCACCGTACCATTTCTCAGGTCCCAGAGTTGATGTTTCAGGACTGCGGATTTCGTCTGATTTATCGATCAGTTCATGAATAACCGGCTGCTTGCCTTCACCCTGATTAACGACAAGAAATGCGTAGTAAATATGTGTTCCGTCGTTCATGGGTAAGTTCCAGTTAAAAATGCGGAACTTTTTGTCGGGCGCAGTAAGCCGGGCCATAAACTTCAATGAATCGAACGGATAATCGAAAGCTCCTTCAAGTGAAATGGCTTCGCGAAGCAAGGCTGTAAATTTCAAATTAGCCGCTTGCTTGGCTTCGTCTTTGCCTTTAAACACCAATGGTCCTGTGCGTTTGAGCGAATCTTCAAGCGTCTTTAGTCGCGGCGAAGGCTGCACATCATCGGCAAGCACCGGAATGCTCAGGCAGGAAAACAAAAGGAAAAACAGGAATCGGGTCATCATCGGATAACGAAATCTTAGGTGAAGTTATTAGTAATTCTGTTCCGATAATGCTCTGTTTTGAACCAACGAGGCAAAAAAAATGCCACCTTTTACAGATGGCATTGAATGAGCATACGAATTGACTACAAATGCAAGCTTGCTTTTTTAGCCAAAAGTTCTTCTTTCGATTCACGGTGGTTTTCATCATCCACACAGCAGTCAACCGGACAAACGGCAGCACACTGGGGCTCGTCGTGAAAGCCAACGCACTCGGTGCATTTGTCGGTTACAATGTAGTAGAAATCCATTTGCACAGGTTCCTGAGCGGTGTCGGCATCAGCATTGATTCCTGTTTTGGAAGTAAACATGCCTTTGAGGGATGTTCCGTCGGCAAAACGCCACTCGGCACCACCTTCATAGATCGCATTATTGGGACATTCCGGTTCGCAAGCACCGCAGTTGATGCACTCGTCGGTTATTTTGATCGCCATAGTTCTTTGCTTCTTGTTAGTTTTGCGGTGTGCAAAAATACATAATATCAACCAACAAGGCGGGCAAATGTTCACGATAAATATGCAAGAACGTGTGGCTGCATTTGCCGCACTCGGACAAGCGCTGAGCCGGATAGCTGAAAATACAGGAACTTCAACGGCCGAAACAGCTTTTCAGGAACTGATACCCAGCTATCATCTTTCAAACGGCTGGTACACACCGACCTTCATTACTCACCGGATTTCGCAAATAGCTCGGGGACTGGAGCAAAATGTGCTCGAAAACTGGGTTTCCGGCTATACATTTCCCGAACATATTGCCCCAAAAACGGTGGGCGTAATTCTGGCCGGAAACCTGCCGCTGGTTGGATTTGATGATTTTGCCGCCGTTTTGCTTTCGGGCAATACGTTCTGCGGCAAACTTTCGTCTGATGATAAACGAATGTTGCCCGCAGTTACTGCTTTGCTCTGCGAAACCGAACCCCGTTTTTCGGAATACATTCAATTTACCGATGCAAGACTGCCCAAAGTGGATGCAGTTATTGCCACAGGCAGCAACAATTCATCGCGTTATTTCGATTACTATTTCGGTAAATACCCGCACATTATTCGTAAAAACAGACATAGTGTTGCTGTGCTCGACGGAACAGAAACGCCCGAAGAACTGACAGCGCTCGGCAACGATATTTTTCTCTACTTCGGCCTCGGATGCCGCAGTGTTTCAAAGCTTTTTGTGCCCGAAGGTTATTCGTTTAACACGTTCTATGAAAGCATCCTTTCGTGGGGCGATATGATGAACGGGCACACAAAATATATGAATAACTATGAATATCATCGAACACTTTATTTACTGAGTCGGGAGACGTTACTCGATAATAATTTTCTTTTGCTGAAAGAAGACAAATCAATGTCGTCTCCTCCGGGAATGATTTTCTGGGAAAGCTATTCTGATAAAGAAGCCCTGCAGCAACGCCTTCAGGAACTTGAACCTGAACTGCAATGTGTTGCCGGTCATCAAACGCTTTGGCCGGAAGCACTGCCGTTTGGAACAACACAATGTCCGCTGCCGTCTGATTATGCCGACGGAGTTGATACACTCGCATTTCTGAGTCGGCTCTCCATACCGGGGTGAAACATCTCAACGCTTTCTGCGTAATATCGCGGTGAAACGATTCTGAAATAAGGCATTCGCTTGCTA
>CALRTD020000265.1:0-6446 GCA_943371015.1 Synechococcus sp. UW140
TAGCTTCAAGCGTTTTATGAATATCCTGTGTGCCGCAAATAAAGCGCACCGACGACATTCCGAACCCGTGAGAATCAAGAGCCTGATGAGCCGCTTCAAGCACTTTCGGATGCGATGACAGGCCGAGGTAATTATTGGCGCAGAAGATGATCACATCTTTTCCGTTTACTTTAACCACAGCATCCTGCGGAGTTGTGATTACACGTTCACGCTTAAAAAGGCCTGCTCCCTGAATATTGGCAAGTTCCTGGCTGAGTTGTTTATGAAATTCCGGGCTGTACATAATTTTGACTGAGATAGATGCGGCACGAAATTAACCGGAACAGCGGTGAATAAAAAATTATTCGGACTTCTTTACGCAGTTTTTTAAAACCCGGTCGTTTCGCCGAAATAAATTGTGCGTTTATCTGGCCAATGCCCTACTTTCGCAATCCATTTGAATAAAGACTTATGCAAAAAAAGATTTTGCTTCTGGGCTCAGGCGAATTAGGGAAAGAATTTGTCATTGCTGCACAGCGGCTGGGGCAGTATGTTATAGCTGTTGACTCATACGACAATGCTCCTGCGCAGCAGGTGGCACAGGCCCGTGAGGTTATAAATATGCTCGATGGCAATGCACTTGATGCGGTTGTGGCCAAGCACCGTCCTGATATTATCGTGCCTGAAATCGAAGCAATTCGTACTGAACGATTTTACGATTACGAAAGCAAAGGCATTCAGGTTGTGCCCAGTGCCCGCGCGGCCAACTATACCATGAACCGCAAGGCGATACGCGATCTTGCCGCTCAGGAACTAGGACTGCGTACAGCCAAATATGCTTATGCAACAAGTCTCGATTCATTCCGGGCAGCAATTGATGCAATAGGGTTGCCTTGTGTGGTTAAACCTTTAATGTCATCTTCAGGCAAAGGACAAAGTGTACTGCGTTCGGAAGCTGATATCGAAAAATCATGGAACTATGCCATGGCCGGCTCGCGCGGCGATCTTCTTGAAGTTATTGTAGAAGAGTTTATCCGTTTTGATACTGAGATTACACTTCTTACGGTAACCCAACAAAACGGTAAAACACTTTTTTGCCCGCCTATCGGCCATCGTCAGGAACGCGGCGATTATCAGGAAAGCTGGATGCCGCATCCTATGTCGGCAGAACACCTTGCCGAAGCGCAGGAAATGGCCGGCAAAGTAACTCGGGCACTTTCTGGTGCAGGAATCTGGGGCGTTGAGTTTTTCCTTACCGAAAAAGGTGTTTATTTCTCCGAACTTTCTCCGCGCCCGCACGATACCGGCATGGTAACGCTTGCCAATACATTACCGCTCAACGAATTTGAGTTGCACCTGAGAGCAGTTCTCGGTCTTCCCATCCCCGAAATTACACTCGAACGCGCAGGTGCCAGCGCTGTAGTGCTGGCCGACAGAGAAGCACCTCCGGCTGTAGGCGGGCTTTCTGATGTGCTTTCATTACCGCAAACGGATGTTCGTATTTTCGGCAAACCTGTAATGCGTCCGTATCGCCGCATGGCGGTTGCATTAAGCTGGGGTGATCCGCAAACAGATATAAAACTGCTTGTAGAAAAAGCAAAGACAGCAGCCGCAAAAATCACCTTAACCTGATTCTTTAAAACATCCAACTCGAGCCTGATTACAGCATGTAATCAGGCTTTTTTCATTCAGACATTTTGCAAGATCAAAGCAGCACTCCTGGATTGCATCAACAAACAGCCCTCACAGTCGAAATACCATTCAGTTTGTAATATTGACCGGGCAGGGAGCGAATCCAGCCGGTAAATTCTAAGCCCGTCATAACATTCAGCACAGTATCTGTACACAAATTCGCCTTTCTAGAAATTTCAAGAAGATGAAGTTCTCCGCTGCCATTCATTAATTGTACAACATGGGCTTCCTGTGGCTCCAAATTCGATACATCGGGCAAAATTTCCGCTTTTAATTTCGGTTGCGACCCCGTATCCCAACTCATCGAATTGGCAATGTCTTCGGCAGAAGTAATTAATGCTGCTTTATGGTTGCGAATCAATTTCAAACAACCCGATGAACGTTCATCACCTACTCTTCCTGGAAATGCAAATACATCACGGTTGTAGTTATTGGCATACTCCGCTGTAATTAATGAACCTCCTGACTCTCCTGATTCTACAACAATAACAGCATCTGCCAACCCCGCTACTATTCGGTTTCGCATCGGAAAGTTTTCTCTGTCTGGCTTTGTATTGCTCGGAAAATCAGTAAGAAGCCCTCCGCTTTCTACCATTTTTCTTGCTAATGCCCTATGTGCAAAAGGGTAAATCTGGTCAAGTCCGTGAGCCAATACGCCCAAGGTTTTCACTTTGCATTCTATTGCCGTCCTATGCGCAATTGCATCAATTCCATAGGCCAAACCACTTACAATAAGCACATTATAAGCAGCCAGGTCTGCAACCAATTGTTCACAAAGATCCCGACCGTATCCGGAAGGCTCACGGGTTCCTACAATGCTTACAACTCGAGGGGTATTCAAATCTGTATTTCCGCAATGATAGAGCAGAATCGGACTATCATAGCAATGCAGCAGCCGTTGCGGAAAATCCATTTCACCAATGAACACCATCTGCAACTTATGCTGCTCTATAAACCGCAGCTCTGCTTCTGCACGCTTAAAAATTGTTTTATCTTTTAACAAAGAAATTTTAGCAGCGCCAAAACCACTTATTTTCCGGAGCAAATCTGGTTTTTCAGAAAATACTGCCGATGCTGAACCACAATGTGTTAAAAGCTTTCTTGACAAAACCGGCCCAATTCCGGATAACTGACTCAATGCGATTTGATAAATTCGTTCATCCATAAACATTACCTTACAATCCAAATTTTCCCTCCCCAAATGTACAGCCTCCTTCCCCCCTTTCGGCACCTGTTCATATTTTTTTCCCTCTCCCTCTTCTGCTCTTCTCTTTTAGGGCAAACTGCGACAGTCAAGGGTATCGTAAGCGACAGTGCCAGTAACGAACCGCTCATCGGTGTCGTTGTTCTTGCGTCAAACGGAAACGGAGCAGTAACAGATATTACCGGTAACTACAACCTGCAACTTCAGCCCGGCTCATACAAGCTGGATTTCAAATATACCGGGTATGCCAGCCAAACCATTGACATCACCCTTTCCGCTTCCGAAACCCGACAGCTCGATGTGAAACTCTCTAATACTTCTCGGCAACTTAATCTGGTAGTAGTTTCTGCAGGCCGCTACGAACAAAATATTACCGATGTAACAGTGTCTATGGAAGTAATAAAACCAGCTATCATCGAAAATAAAAATACAACCAACATGGAAACCATTATCGACCAAACCCCGGGCGTTAATGTAACCGATGGACAAGCCAATATAAGAGGAGGCAGCGGTTTCAGCTATGGAGCCGGAAGCCGTGTTTTGATGGTGGTTGATGATATGCCTATGATTTCGGGGGATGCGGGAGACGTAAAATGGAACTTTCTGCCCGTCGAAAATGTATCTCAGGTTGAAGTATTAAAAGGCGCTTCTTCGGCACTCTTCGGGTCGTCTGCTCTAAATGGCGTTATCCATTTCCGAACTGCATATCCCGGCCTGAAACCACAAACAACAATTACTCTTTTCTCGGGTATTTATGATGCACCTCTCCGACCCGAGCTGCGCTGGTGGGGAAAAGTTGCACCAGCTACATCTGGCTTGTCCTTTAATCATTCACGTCAGATCGGAAATTTAGATCTGGTGATCGGAGGCAACTTTTTTGATGATGATGGTTATCGCTATCTGGAAACCGAACAACGTGTGCGCTTTAATGTAAACACTCGATACCGTTTCAAAAAAATACCCGGCCTAAGTGCTGGAATAAATACCAATATGATGCAAACATCAGGTGGGTTATTTATCCTTTGGTACAATGACTCACTCGCTTATATCCCGGCCGACAGTACCATTCAGACCTATACCAATAAGCGATTTACCATTGATCCGTTCATTACTTACTTTGGCCCTAAAGGTCACCGCCATACACTGAGAACACGGTTTTATCGTACCGATAATGCCAACGACAAGGAACAAAGTGCACTGGCCGATCTTTGGTACAGTGAATATCAGCACCAGTTCCGGTTCAAGAACGAACTCACACTCACAAGCGGACTTGTAGCCACCGGAAGCGTTGTAAAATCACAACTGTACAACGATCACTCATCATCCAACTTTGCCGGATATATTCAAGCCGAAAGACGATTCTTCAACCGGCTTACTATTTCTACAGGCCTCCGGGGCGAGTACTTCCGGGTCGATACTGCATCTACGGAGTACACAGTATCTCTGAATAAAAAAGATACACTTACACTCCCCTTTCGCCCGGTGTTCCGCTTTGGAGTTAACTATCAATTATTCAAAGCGACTTATGTTCGCGCTTCATACGGACAGGGCTATCGGTTCCCTTCTATTGCCGAAAAATTTGTGCGCACAAGTGCAAGCGGCCTCGAAATTTACCCCAATCCACGGCTTGAACCGGAAACAGGACAGTCGGCTGAACTTGGTGTAAAACAAGGCATTGCTCTTGGCAACTGGAAAGGCTTTGCTGACCTTTCTGTTTTCTGGATGGAATACAGAAACATGATGGAATTTGCTTTCGGGCAATGGGGAAATCCTTTTGGCCCAAACCCGGATCCGCTTTTCGGTCTCGGCTTTAAATCGCTCAATATTGGAAGCACGCGCACAACCGGCATCGACTTCTCGGTGATCGGGCAGGGGCAAATCCGAAAATCTACACTGAGTTTGTTAGCCGGTTATACCTGGATGAATCCAGTATCACTGCGGTTCAACGCGGCTCAAGACACTTTGGTCAATTCATCACCCGAAAATATTCTCAAATACCGCTATCGCCATATTGCAAAGTTTGATGCCGAATGGAAATACAAATCTCTTGCTCTGGGCATGAGTATGCGCTACAACAGCTTTATGGAAAATATTGATCAGGTATTTGAATCACTTATCCCCGGAGTTAAAGACTATCGTGCCGATAATGAACATGGCGACATAATTTTTGATGCACGTGTGCTCTGGCAAATGAATGATGTAGCTCGCCTTTCGTTGATCGGCAACAACATTTTCAACCGAGAGTACAGCTCAAGACCAGCCGATTTGCAGCCCCCCCGCAATGTAGCTCTGCAGGTACAATTAAAATTCTGATTACAAGCGTATCCTTCGGCTCACTGAACGTTATATCTCCGGCAACATTCATATAAATACCGCCGGCACAGTTCAGACCGCTCTGGTTCCGGCAAATTTCCCGCAGCTTTCCTCGGCTGCGGGATTTATTGTTTAGCCAGTACATCACCCGTCATTTCTGCCGGTTGATGAACTCCCATTAATGCAAGCAAAGTTGGCGCAACATCGGCCAAACGACCATTCTTTATTGTTTTGTGGTGGGCATCAATCAAAATGCAGGGAACCGGATTTGTTGTATGTGCTGTGTTTGGTGTTCCGTCGGCATTCATCACATAATCTGCATTGCCGTGATCTGCAATAATGATAAATGAATAGTTCGCCGCGAGGCCTGCCTCAACAACTTCCTTCAGACAACTGTCAACCGTTTCAACTGCTTTTACTACAGCGCTGTAAACACCTGTATGCCCAACCATATCAGGATTAGCGAAATTCAAACAAACAAAATCGGCTGTACCGTTTCGAAGCTCAGGAACTATTGCAGCAGTTAACTCTCTTGCGCTCATTTCGGGCTGCAAATCGTATGTCGCTACTTTAGGCGAAGGAATCATAATCCGCCTTTCGCCCGGAAATTCGGCCTCACGACCGCCCGAAAAAAAGAAAGTAACGTGCGGATACTTCTCTGTTTCTGCAATTCGGATCTGAGTTCCTCCTGCTGCCGAAACAGCTTCCCCCATAGTCATCAGCAGATCATCTTTTTCATAAATGACTTTCACATTTTTGAACGTGTGATCGTAGCGCGTCATTGTTACATAGTGCAGCGGAATGGTATGCATACCGTGCTCCGGCATATCCTGCTGCGTAAGCACTTGCGTTATTTCACGGCAGCGATCGGTACGGAAGTTGAAACAAATTACGGCATCTCCTTCTGCAATGGTGGCTGCCGGTTTGCCGCTTTCATCTTCAAGAATAAACGGCATCAAAAATTCATCGGTAATACCTTTTGAATAGCGTTCTGTAATTGAAGCCAGAATATCTTGGGTACGCTCACCTTTTCCTTGTACTAAGGCTTCCCAGGCAATCTTCACGCGTTCCCAACGCTTATCGCGATCCATTGCATAGTAGCGGCCGGTAACACTAGCTAATTTTGCTCCGGTTTGTTCCAAAACCGGCAATAATGCAGCTAAAAAGCCCAATCCGCTTTTCGGATCTGTATCGCGACCGTCAGTGAACGCATGCACATAAATTTTAGGGATGTTGTTTGCAGCAGCAACTTGAAGTA
>CALRTD020000266.1:0-6445 GCA_943371015.1 Synechococcus sp. UW140
TTAGCAAACAAAATAAGTTCGAATACTTAACAAAGAGTAATAAGCTGAAACGCTTTCGGAACGAAGACAAACACGCCGGGCAAAATTTACCCGGCGTTTTTGTATATTTCACACTTGTATATCAAGAAGCTACCTGGCAGTCTGCATTATTAACACAGTTTTATGAAAGAAAATACACACGATGCAGTTTGCCTGAACTGTGGCACCAACATCTTCAATCACACTTTTTGTCCTGCATGCGGACAAAAAAACAATACCCACCGTTTCACACTTCCGCACATTGCGCACGAAGTTTTTCACACACTCACGCACACGGATAAAGGTGTATTATTTCTGATTCGTGAACTGGCATTGCGGCCCGGAGTGGTGGTAAATGAATACATCTCGGGAAAGCGAAAAAAATATTTCAGTCCGTTTACCCTCTACTTTCTTTTGCTGAGTTTAGTGCTTGTAGTGAACAGCTATGTGCACCCTTTTACAACTATTCCCAAAACTACAACAACAGAAAAAACGGAGTCGGTACGCATACAGAAGGTTAAACTGCGTACTGCAAAGTTTCAGTACTTTATTGAAAAGCGCACCAACGTGATATCAATGGTAGCCGTTCCTTTTTTTGCTTTCTTTTTCTGGCTGTTTACCGGCCGCAAAAAATACTATGCGGAGCATCTTGTGGCGAATGTGTTTTTGTTTTCGTTCCTCAATCTGATTGCGCTGATTGTTGTTTATCCGCTTATGGGATTAACAAAAGGAACCGGCTGGCACTCGGTTATTATATTGCTTAACCTGACTTTTCACTTTGTTTACTTAGGCTGGGCTTATGCCGGATTCAGGCAAAAAACAGGCGCTGCAGCTGTATTTACTTCAGTACTGATGAGTTTTGCCGTAACGTGTTGCTGGACACTATTTACTATGATTATTGGCGTATTATATATTCTTTTCGGGCGTTAATCAGTGACTCACATGCTGCACATCGGCAGGGTTGTGTTTGTAGCGGAACGCCAGCGGGAAGATAATGCCGATAACAAGTGCATACAACGCAAAAGCAGTCCAGATAGCGGGCCAATCTTTTACTTTATCTACCGTATAATAATCCACCACCCAACCGCTTCCTACTCCGCCAATCCAGGCTCCGATGCCATTGGTCATGATCATAAACAGCCCCTGCGCGCTGGCACGGATACTTTTATCGGCCTCACGATCCACAAACAGCGAGCCTGAAATGTTGAAAAAGTCGAATGCCATGCCGTAAATAATCATCGACAAAATTAGCAACCACAAGCCCTGACCGGGATCGCCCACAGCAAACAAGCCGAAACGCAGTACCCATGCAAAGATGCTGATGAGCATTACCCATTTAATTCCAAATCGGCGCAAAAAGAACGGGATGGTCAGAATAAACAGCGTTTCGGAAATTTGAGAAATAGAAAGCAGCAGATTGGGGTGCTCTACACCAAAACTCCCTTTGTGAGTAACACTGAAATCATCGAGAAAGGCGCCGCCAAAAGCATTGGTAATTTGCAACGCAGCTCCAAGCAGCATGGCAAAAAAGAAAAACACCAGCATCTGCCTGCGTCGGAACAACACCAGTGCATCCAGTCCGAGTGATGCCAGCATACCTTTCTGCGCTGATTGTCCGGGCTTGCACGAAGGCATGGTGAACGAATATATGCCCAACAGTATGCCTGCTGCTGCGCTCACATACATCTGCATCGGACTTTTGGTGAATCCCGAAAAGTCAACTGTCCACATAGCCGCAATGAATCCGATTGTGCCCCACACCCGAATGGGCGGAAAGGTTTTTACGATATCTAAACCCGACTGCTCCAGAATTTTATACGATACTGTATTGTTGAGTGCAATGGTGGGCATGTAAAACATGGCATTGAGCAGCATCACCCAATACATGGTATCGGGATCAGTAACTGTAGTTGCGTAAATGAGTGAAAGTGCTGCCAGCACGTGGCATAATCCCAACACACGCTCGGCGTTCATCCATCTGTCGGCCACAATTCCCATCAAACCGGGCATAAACAACGATGCAATTCCCATTGTACCGTAAATTGCCCCTACCTGACCACCGGTAAAATTTAGTGTCACGATGAGATATCCACCCAGAGAAATCAGCCATGAACCCCACACAAAAAACTGCAGGAAATTCATCAATGTGAGGCGTAGTTTAATGCCCATATACATTACTTAAATGTTAAGGTATAAAGCTAACAAACTGAGCGGATAATCAAGATGCCTGAAAAAGAAAAACCCGCAACCAATGCGGTTGCGGGTTTTTAGGAGAGATAAACAGGTTAACTGCTTTTGCGTTTGTTGAGTTCATCGCGTATGCGTGATGCGCGCTCGTAGTCTTCTTCGCTTAAAGCGGTATTGAGCATTTCTTCCAGATCTTTTTCCGATTTGCGCTGCAGCTCGTTTCCGGTGGCTTCGGCCAGCAGCGCATCTTCTTCTTCGGCTGTTAGTCCCGTGCCTTCGTTAGCGGGTGTTTCGGCTGCTTCATTTTCATCATCCAGAATAATTCCGGCCGAGGCAAGAATAAACTCGTGGGTATAAATGGGGCAATCGAACCGAACAGCTAAGGCGATAGCATCAGAAGTACGGGCATCTATTTCTACTTCTCCGGTTGCGGCATTATCGCACACAAGGCGTGCAAAGAAAATGCCTTCGACCAGGTTGTAGATAATTACCTCTTTTACTTTGATAAAAAAAGCATCGGCAAAGCTGCGGAACAGATCATGTGTGAGCGGGCGGCTGGGCGTCATTTTCTCGAGCTCAATGGCAATAGCCTGAGCCTCAAACCCTCCGATGATAATCGGAAGGCGGCGCTTGCCCCGTGCTTCACCCAATACCAATGCATAGGCACCAGACTGGGTTTGGCTGTAAGACAACCCAACAATTTCGAGCTTAATTTTTTTCATACCGTTGCTCACGGACGCTGGCTACAAATAGAATAAACCAAGATAGCTATTTTGACCGAGGTTTAATGCTGTGCAGCCTTGAACTTTTTCACGGCTTCGGTGAGGCGCGGCACTATTTCGAAAGCATCGCCAACTACGCCGTAGTCGGCTGCTTTGAAGAACGGTGCTTCTTTGTCGTTGTTAATGACTACAATGGTTTTGCTGCCGTTAACCCCAGCCAGATGCTGAATAGCGCCCGAAATACCGATCGCAATGTACAGGTTCGGACGGATAGCTACGCCGGTTTGTCCAACGTGTTCGTGGTGCGGACGCCAGCCCATATCCGCTATCGGACGTGAGCAGGCGGTTGTAGCTCCGAGTGCTGTAGCCAGCTCTTCGAGCGGTCCCCAGTTTTCGGCAGCTTTAAGTCCGCGGCCGCCGGATACTACCAGTTCAGCTTCGGGCAGCGGCACGGTTGTGGTTTCGCGGGTTTTGCGCTCTTTTACAGTGATTCCGGCCGGAGCAGCATCCACATTGGCAGCAAACGCTTCAACGGTGGCACTGCCTTCGCCCAGGGCTACCTGAAAGGAATTGGGCAGCAGGGTAATGATTTTCTTGGCCGAGTGTATGGCATAAACTGCGGTGGCTTTGCCTGAAAATGCAGTTTTGCGCACACTCATTACACCGCCTTCGTTGGTGGGATAATCCACAGCGCCGGCTACAATGCCTGCTTTCAGGCGCACGGCCAGACGCGGGGCAATTGTTTTGGCAGCAAGGTCGTGCGAGAAGATCACCACATCAGCGCTTTCGGCTGCAGTAACTTGTTCGAGCGCCATTGCCCAGGCAGCATCATTACCGGCGGCTAGTTTGTCGCCCGCAAGGGTGAGTACTTTAGCAGCACCGGCTTTGCCGAGATCAGCAAGAACAGCAGCATCGGTACCGGCTGCAGTAACAGCGGTAACGGTTGTGCCCAGCATTCCTGCAATGTGCGCTGCGTAGTTAACCGCTTCGAGTGAGCTCTTGCGGATTTTGCCTTTGGCGGCTTCGGTATAGACGAGAACGGCCATATCGTATGTTGAATAAGGTGTGACTGATTAAATAACTTTTGCTTCGTTGTGGAGGAGCTGCACGAGTTCTTCCATATTGGCCGGATCGATCATTTTCACGGCTTTGCGGCCTTCGGCGGGTGTGTAGCTGGTTACAGCAGTAAGTGTGCTGGGTGCAGCAACCGGAACCACGGCAATCGGCTTTGTGCGTGATGAAGTGATGCCGCGCATATTGGGAATGCGGGCTTCGGCCATGCCTTTCTGGCAGCTGATTACTGCGGGCAGATTGCATTCAACCACCTGAGTGCCGCCGTCAACATCCTGCTCGGCGGTGGCTGTGGTGCCGTTTACATCAAGCTTGGTAGCCAGAGAAACGTAGGGCAGGTTGAGCATTTCGGCCAGCATTCCGCCTACCATGGAGCTGTTGTAGCTGATGGTTTCTTTACCCACCATGATCATATCAAAGCCCTTGTCTTTGGCATAAGCAGCAACCTGCTCAGCTACAAAGTAGGCATCAGAGGGCTCTGCGTCAATGCGCACAGCATCATCGGCACCAATGGCAAGACCTTTGCGGATCACCGCATCGTTTTCGGCCGGGCCAACGTGCATCAGGGTAACAGTTCCGCTGCCTTTGGCTTCTTTCAGCTCAAGGGCGCGAACAAGTGCATACCATTCATCATACGGATTAATGATGAACTGCACACCCTGTTTGTTAAACTCTGTATTATCGTTCGAAAACGAGATTTTGGTGGTCGTGTCCGGCACGTTGCTGATGCAGACGAGTATTTTCATTGGTAAAAACGAATTAGCGTGTTTTGAAGAGGTGCAAAAATAGCGTTTTTACCTGATCAATTTTCATTCATTCTTTAATCTTAATGATTGGGGGGGATTGGGGGTAAAGGTGGCTTCTTACGATTGTTATGCAAGCAGTTTTAGACGTAGCGTTTTTTTGGGGGGAGATTTCAACCTAATAAAAATGAAAATAGGGCAGATTTGCTCCGTTTTGTGTGAATTTGATTTTGGTTTTATTTATTGAAAAACAAATAATTAACATAAATGATCGTACATTATTTGAGGTTAATAACCATTCTGAATACAACCTACTTCTGTGTCCAGATTTTAAAATCATTTGTAGGATTATTTTTCCTTTTTGAAAGAACAATTATATTTTGAGAGTTATTTTTCACTAATCGATAAACACTATTTATTGCTGTATCTGAGGGTAATATGTGTGTTTGCAGAGTTAAGTATTTTTTATTTTTAGAAGAAAATTCAACTCCCCTTAGTGTGAGATTTTCAAAATTTAGTTCGCTATTGTTTTCAGAAAGCAGCCAAAATGAATAATCGTTAAAACTATTCGCTAATGAGTCATTACAAATTAACTTAATGTATAAAAATGCAAGATTATCATCAACCAAGGTATCAATATCATTAAAGTCGTTAAGGATAATAGTATCTATACAATAGTTATGTTTTATATTCATTTGAATATTATCAGTTGTAGGTCGCTCTGTACACGAAGTAAGAGATAAAATAAAAAGTATAATTGCAATAAAAGTTTTTAGTGTTTTCATGATATTTAACTATTTAATCTAATACTTAATTTATTTTTGCGGCGGAAGTCTTAAAATCAAAATTTGATCGGCTTTTGCGGTTTGTTCAGTGTTTGAACTTTAGCAGTGACGGATATTTGTTGGGTTCTATAGTAGCTTTTGTGGAGATCGCAAGGCGCGGCTAGCGGCTCGCACGACGATTGCTAAAATGATCAAAACCAATAAATATGTGTACCCTAAAATAAATGAATAAGAAAACCAAATATTTTCTTGGGTTGAAAAACCATTATTGGTGTACAAAAGATAATTAACAATAACTGTATTACGGAAATAAATTAAAATTTCATATACAATAATAGGCAAAATAGCATGTATAAAAATGTAAAAAAATGAAGATATATAATTTTTAATTGGTTTATATAGATTCATAAGCAAATATATAAACACACTGGGTAAAGAAAAGGTAAAAGCCACGATTAGTAAATAAAAAGGAATGCTACGTATGAAAAAATCTACAAAATATCCTTTAACTATAAATGGAATAATGCCAGCAATGGTTGATATAGTAAATATGATAATAGTTCTTTTCCACATATAAATCGTTGGACTATTTAAAGTATTTGCAGCATTCCCCAAATCAGTTAAGCCGATAAATAAATATACAGAATATTGATTTTGAACACAACCCGCAAGCGATTGCTACCTAACCAAAAAGCTGTTTAAAATTTCATTTAATTCTTCTATTGAATTTTCTTGAGGATGAAAAGACACTTTAACGTTCTTATCAGTATCAATTTCGCATTCTATTTCTATTTCATTAAACTCTTCTACGATAACAATCTTATTATCTACCCAATAATGGTGATCGATAAATCTATTTGCCAAAAACACAGATGCGGGAAGTAAATCTAAAATCTTTTTTTGTATGAGAATATTTTTT
>CALRTD020000267.1:0-6443 GCA_943371015.1 Synechococcus sp. UW140
GGGGTGCAGGTTTCGGACTTGACTCAATAGGCCGGCGATTATTTTTGATTTACGGAAGAAACGATTTACTGGAAACAGAAGCCAAAGGAAATCTATTTATTACACGGTTAAAAATTCCGCAACCCAATGCCTAAAGTAATCATCATAGACGATGAACCGCTGGCCCGCGAACTTGTGTGCGAGTATCTGCAGGAATTTCCTGAATTGGAAATTGTACACGAGTGCAGCGATGGTTTTGAAGGCATAAAAGCCATTCAGCAACATCGCCCGGATCTTGTTTTTCTGGATGTGCAAATGCCGAAGATCAACGGCTTTGAAATGCTGGAGCTGACAGATCCGATGCCACCGGTAATTTTTACAACTGCGTTTGATGAGTATGCGATGAAAGCATTCGAAATTCACGCAGTCGATTATTTGCTTAAACCTTTCAGCAAAGAACGATTTGTAAAAGCCGTGCAGAAATGGCAGCAATCGTCGGCAACAGAAGCTGTGCAGCAATTGCTGGAAACTCCACAGCCCCAAACCGGCGAACATCATCGCATTGTAGTTCGCAGCGGAACCAGTATCCGCATTATTCCGATGCAGGATGTGATTTATATTGAGGCGTATGACGACTACGTGAAAGTGTTTACGCAGAACGATGTTTTCCTGAAAAAGAAAACACTTTCGTACTACGAACAAACATTACCTGCTTCCGAATTTTTGCGTGTACACCGCTCGTATCTCATCAAACTCGATCAATTGACACGAGTTGAACCGTTTGAGAAAAACGGGCATATTGCTTTGCTTAAAAACGGAAGTAAAGTTCCGCTGAGCCGCAATGGTTATAGTCGATTGCGGGAGCAATTGGGGATTTGATTATTTTCATGAGTAGTAATATCTTTAGAATAAACTATTGTATAGTTATCTGGAACAGCATTCACAGTCCCCGTAATTTTTCACCTAATAATGAATTTAGTCAAGACAGGATTCGGATTCCTTGCATTTATACTTTTTATTGGTTGTGCCAATAATGAGATGTCTCCGGCATCCGCAATTAATGATAGTGCTGCAAAAGAAGATAGCATATTCGTTCAACAGGCATTCGAATATCGCTCGCAAGTACTCAAAAAATTTAAGGATACTTTTTCGTTTGATACCAATAGGGATTACTATCACTTGCTTTATTATGATGCTTGGGGGAATGGTATTTCAATGAGATTTGAAAAGGAGAATAGCGCTTTTATTCTCCGTACAATTACTCTTAAGCCTTCCGACAGTCTTTTACGACACGCTTTCTATGAGACGAAAATTACAGAAGGAGAATGGGTTTTTTTAGAAGACATGATTGATGACTTTAATCTTTGGGAGTCTCCTGAGGCTAAAGTGCGAACCGTACCTGATGGGCATACCTATTTTTTAGAAGTGAATCGAAAAACGAACGAAGGTTTACTGCACGAGTTTCGTGTGAGACGTTGTCCACGATATGATCGAATTGAAGCACTTTGTAATTATATTCATTCATATCAGGAGGAACTAGTATTTAAGTATAAACAGTTGGATGGTGTAAATTAAGGTTGCTTCAGAGCTATAAATCAATTATCTCTACACTGTAGAGATAATTGACCATCCTGAAGTATTTCATCTCTATACAAATACTTTTTGCATACAAGCACAAAAACCCGAGGTGCTTTTCTTTTCAGAAAAGCACCTCGGGTTTTTGTGTTGAGGCGAAGCCTCAGCTAAACGCTTAACGCATTCCGCGGAACTTACGTTTCTTCTTTTTCTTCTTCTTCTCCGGCTCAGGCGTTGGTGCAGGTTGCTCCGGTTTTTTCTCTTCCTGCTTCACTTCTGCAGGTTTCGGATTTCCGTTGCTGTCCATTTCAACAATGTTGTAGCCGAGACGTTTTAACTTTTCGCCAATCACGGCTTTATCGCCAACCATCGAAATCACTAATTCGTCAGGGTTGAACCATTTCCGCGCCATGGCATCCACTTCTTCTTTAGTGAGTGCCTGCAGGATTTCGTTCTGCTTCACGGTGTAGTTATCGGGCAGGTTGTAGTCGATAATGCGTTTGAGGAACAGGAGTTTCTGGAACGGCTCTTCGTAACGCAAAGCTTCGGCTTGCGAAATGGCGCGTTTCATGTAAGCCAATTCGGCTGGTGTAATTCCGCGCTCGGCGTAGTTGCGGATTTCATTTACAAATTCATACACCGCGCTGTCGGATGCTTCGCGTTTTACACCGCCCGAAGCCGTAAACGTGCCCGCAAACGATGTACCGCCGAAGCCCGAACGTGCTCCGTAAGTCCAGCCCTTGTTCTCGCGCAGGTTTAAGTTGATGCGGCTGTTGAAATGCCCGCCAAGCGGATAGTTCATCAGCTGTGCGCGGTAATATTCACCATCAGCATCGTAGGCAAGACCGCTGCGGCCGATAATGATTTCTGACTGTGCTGCATCGGGCTTGTCGTAAAGGAAGATGGTCGTTTTTCCTGCCGACGGAATTTTAGCCATGTTTACATCAGTCTTGATTTGCACACCGGTTGATACCCATTTTTCGAGGAACCCGGTTTGTTTCATCACATCTTCCTGCTTCAGATCACTTACCACAACAAGGCGCGCAATATTGGGCGAAATCATTTTGCGGTGATAGTCGCGCAAGTCATTCAATGTAATTGAATTAATAGTTTCAATAGTTCCTCCACTCGGATAGGCTTTGATGTGGTCAGGACCGTAAACCGTTTTGTTGAACATCAGCGAAGCCATGGCACGCGGCTGTGTGCTCATATTGCGTGCAGCTTCGAGCTGACTGTTTTTGATTTGTTCAAACTCGGTTGCATCAAAACGCGGATGCAGTAATTTCTCTTCAACCAGCGCAAGAGTTGCAGCGAGGTTTCGGGTAAACGAAGTGATGTTTACCTGAATCTCATCATCATCAGAATAAATACTCACGCTGCTGCCGAGAAGTTCGAGCTGCTCTTCAATTTGTGCAGCTTCGTATTTCATCGTCGACATGTCCATCATTTTGGTGAGCATGCTGGCAACGCCCGATTTTGCAGGTTCTTCCTGTCGGTGTCCGGCCGAAATACTGAGCAGCATAAACGTGCGCGGCACTTCGGTTGACTGTGTGCCGATCATCTTCAAGCCATTGGCATAAGTACCACGCCAGATCGACGGGGGCAGCACAGCAGGTGTAGCACCCGGTACCGGCTGCTTTGAACGGTCGAAATTATCAACCGCTTTGCGCATCACTAAGTTTTTGTATTCGGCTGATTCTTCTGAGCCGACACGGTAGGCCGGAGGAGTGTAGTCATCAGGACGAGCCGGCGACATTTTTTTGCCTTTCGGCAAAACGCTCATCATGACGGCAGGTTTGTTTTTAATGTACGTGTTGTACACACGCATTACATCTTCTTTCGTTACTTTCTGATAACGCTCAAGATCACGGCCAATGAAATTGGGATTGCCGTTGAATGTGGCGTAAGAAGCCAGCATCGATGCTTTGCCTTCAACGCTGCTCATCATATCAATGAAATACGATTCGATATACAGTTTAAAGCGCTGAAGATCGTTATCGGTAACGCCGCGTTTTTCAAATTTATCGAGTGCAGTTTGCAGCAAGCTATCCGCTTTTTGCAGCGAATGTCCGGGATACATGCGGATGTCGATATTAATCATACCGGCAAGCTCCTGACCGTAGCTGTACATCGAAGCACGTTCGGCAATTTGTGTTTCAATAAATGTTTCGTAAAACACAGAGCCTTTGCCTTCGGAGAGAATAGAGCAGAGTGCATCAAGTGCAGGCTCATCGGCATGCCAGCTGTGAATGCCGGGGCGCGCAACGGTAAGCTGCGGGAAACGGATAACATCTTCATATGAAATGCAGCGGGTGCGGTCGAGTGATACCGGCATTTTGGCCATGTTTTTCACTTCGGGGCCGCGCGGAATGGAGCCAAAATACTTCTCGGCAAGGCGAATTACTTCAGCAGTTTTTACATCGCCGGCAACAGTAAGTGTAGCATTGTTGGGGCCGTACCAGCGCAGGAAAAAGTTTTTGAGATCGCCAACATTTACGCGGTTCAGATCATCAATATAGCCAATGGTAAGCCACGAGTACGGATGCCCCTGCGGATACATAGCAGCACTTACTTTCTCGAACACTAAACCATACGGACGGTTGTCGTAATTCTGTCCGCGCTCGTTTTTAACTGTAGAGCGCTGCACTTCAAATTTGCGCTGAGTAACCGAGTCGAGCAAAAAGCCCATGCGATCGGCTTCGAGCCAGAGTGCAAGTTCGAGATAGTTGGCGGGAACGGTTTCAAAATAGTTGGTGCGGTCGGTATTGGTTGTACCGTTTAAACTTCCGCCGGCTTCGTTAACGAGTTTAAAGTGCTCTTCATCGGCAACGTGCTCAGATCCTTGAAACATCATGTGTTCAAAGAAATGTGCAAAGCCTGAACGGCCTTCAATTTCGCGCGCTGAGCCTACGTGGTAGGTTACATCAACGTGCGCAATCGGATCAGAATGATCTTCGTGAACGACAATGGTTAATCCGTTACCGAGTTGATATTTCTCGTAAGGAATAACAAGTTTGCCGGGACCGTTGGTGGTTACCTTTTCGGTGAGCGCCACAGTTGGGGTTGCCAGCGCTCCGGTTCGCGGCTGCGCCCATGCGCTGGCAGCAAAACACAAGCCGAGAAAAATGGAGAGGTTTTTTTTCATAATTCAGATTCAAGCCGGAGAGTTTGTTCTTCGGGCTGTTTGTTACCTTACAAAGTTATAAAAAGCCTTGCCGGTTTGTACGGGTTTATATAAGTGCAATAAACTCAACCCCGAATGGTGAAAATCAATGATCTGCGCGTACTGATTGTGCTGATGGGAAGAGGTTTCTTTTAAAGTCAATACTTTAATCAGTAAAGCTATATTTGTTGTCTTCCATGGAACAACCTATTTCGCCAGAAAATAAGATCGTAAAGCGTAACCCGATTATAGCTTTTCTGTTTTCAATACTTACCCCCGGACTTGGTCAGTTATACAACGGTCAACCCGCAAAAGCAGCAATTCTTCTCGCCCTTGTTTTTATTTGGCCCTTTATTTTTGGGCTTTTAAGATTAGGTACCAGTTTTCAGGGGCTATGCACACTGGTTTTTTTTGAGTTGTTGTATCGGATCTACATAATTATTGATGCCATTATTTTTGCTGTAAAACGGAAACAGTATAAGCTGGAAAAGTACAATACTTGGCAAGTTTACGCTCTTGGTGCAGTACTTATCCTTTCCTTTTTATTTATTATTGATGTACGTCAGCTTACAGGGATACAAACCTTTATAATTCCTAGTTCAGGAAACGAACCACAAATAAAAATAAATGATCGTGCAGTTGCCGATTTACAGGCTTATGAAAATAGCGATCCTGAGTACGGTGATTTTCTTGTGTTTGACCGCAACGGTGAATTTATTGTTTTTCCAGTTGTTGCATTACCGGGTGATACGCTTGAAATCGTAAATAATCGACTTGTTATTAATGGAAAAGCATGTCAGTATAAACTACTGAGAAGTGGGATTGCTACTGTTATTCCTGAAAAGCCCAGTAAAACAACTATTTATGAAGAAATTCTTCCAAACGGACTTGCTCACGAAATTATACAATTTGATGTGCCGTTTGATACACTGATAGCCAATATGCCTTCCATAGTAATTCCGTCAGACAATTATTTTGTAATGGGAGAGAATCGGGATAATGCATTTGACAGCAGGTATGCCGGTTTAGTGCATAGGAATCAGTTGGCAGGAAAGCTGCTGTATTGTTATTGGGGGGATACGCCTGATCGAATTGGATACAAGTACAGTTTTCACAAGAAATAGCAAAAAATACGGAGTTTTATATTTTAATCCAATTTCTCAACTCATAATTGGTTTAATAAACCTGCCGAAACCCGTAACTTTGCATTCTCCCGAAAGCCAAAGGCGGCTTTCTCTGTTTAAACAAAAAAAGAAATACGATATGTATCCTCCGCAGTTAGTAATGCCCATGAAAGCCGAACTGGTGAACGCGGGCTTCGAAGACCTCACCTCTCCTGAGTCAGTAGATGAGGCAGTAAAAACTTCAGGCACTGTGCTTGTTGTTGTAAATTCTGTTTGCGGCTGTGCGGCCGGTGCTGCACGTCCCGGTGTTAAACTTTCGCTTCAGGGCGAGGGTAACAAGCCTTCAAAATTGGCGACTGTATTTGCCGGTTTTGATACCGATGCAACCAATCAGGCGCGCCGCTATTTTGCGCCGTACCCGGCTTCATCACCCTCTATTGCACTGTTCAAAGACGGCAAACTGGTTCACTTCATTGAGCGTCACCATATCGAAGGGCGCTCGGCTGAAATGATTGCTGAGCATCTGAAAGGTGCTTATGCTGAGTTTTGCTAAGTCACTAAAAATCGAAACAAACGGAGGCTGTCTGATCTACTCAGACAGC
>CALRTD020000268.1:0-6431 GCA_943371015.1 Synechococcus sp. UW140
CAGTTCAAATGCAGGCTGTTTAATGGTTACCAGTGGATTGGAAGCTGATCGGGTAAGGTCGGGGACATAATGAAATTCAGTCAGAAATTTCAATTTACCGAACGATACAAACTCAACACCTGCACCAATACTTCCGGTAGCATGAAAAGGCGTAAAGTTTTGATCGCTTTGCAAAACGTATTCTAAGCGGGGACCAACTTTCACATAGGGAATAACTGAAAAAAACTCTCTGCGAATCATCAAATAATTATTCCAGGCCGCGTAGTCATTCTGAAACTTCGTTGTACCGGCCGGAGTTTCAAGTTTGGCACCTTTACGGGTATATTGCAGTTCAGTAACCCAGCGAAAAGTAGGATGCGCACCGAACTCCGCAAATACCTCTCCGTTCCAGCGAAGCAAATACTTGAGCTTATCCTTGCCACCGGTTTCGGGGTACAGCCATTTCTGATTGGCGTAGGTTGCTCCGCCCATCAGGCCCCAGCCCTGAAAAAACTGTGCGTTGGCTGTTATTCCCAATAAAAGCGCTGAAAACAAAAAAATCTTTTTCATCCCGGTGTTGTTTAAAGTATAAAATTAAGCAACAAAAATGCCGCTTCAAGTTATGAAACGGCATTCTGCTAACATCTATTGTTTAATTACTTCTGGTTAAGCCGTCTGGTCATCAACACTTGCATCAGGTGCATTCGTCTTTACGGATTCAATTCCGTTATCACGGCCTGCATCTGATTCATACATCTCACTTGTCCCGATAACCTGTCCGTTTGAGGCTTTCAGCGTGAAATATGGCTTACCGTTTGACGATGTTTTACGGTCAAACCGCTCATCATATTGCGAATTAACTCGTACTGATTCAATCCCGTTTTCGCACGACGACTTGGCTTTGTAGCCTTCGCTGCTGAGAATGATTTGGCCGTTTCCGGCTTTCAGGTTAAACTGGTATTCGCCATTGGAGCGTGTTGTCACAACAAATTTTCCCATTTCTGATAAGTTTGGTTATAGAAAATGGAAATGTACAGAAGTAATAAATCTACTACTATTTCTGTTGATAAATTTGTCGTTTCAGATTTAGTATTACTGGCTATGCACTTGCGGTTTCTGCTGCGGGCGCAATTTTCTTCACCAAACCTTGCAGTACTTTGCCCGGTCCAACTTCAGTAAAATGTGTTCCGCCATCGTTCACCATGTTTTGAACAGATTGTGTCCAGCGAACAGGGGCAGTTAACTGCGCAACGAGGTTAGCTTTGATCTGGTTCGGATCGGAAACCGGCTGTGCATTTACGTTCTGGTAAACCGGGCAAATCGGCGTGCTGAAATGTGTGGCGTTAATTGCAGCTTCCAGTTCGATGCGGGCAGGTTCCATGAGTGGTGAGTGGAAAGCTCCGCCAACCGGCAGTACTAGTGCACGTTTGGCTCCGGCTGCTTTAAGCAGTTCGCAGGCGGTATTTACGCCGCTTACTGTGCCTGAAATTACAAGCTGTCCGGGGCAGTTGTAGTTGGCGGCAACTACAATGTCATTTGCAATTGATGCGCAGATTTCTTCCACTTTCGCATCATCGAGGCCAAGTACGGCGGCCATGGTAGAAGGTTGTGCTTCGCAGGCTTTTTGCATTGCTAGTGCACGTTTTGATACCAGCACAACTGCATCCTCAAACGCCAGTGCCTTGTTGGCTACTAATGCTGAAAATTCGCCGAGTGAGTGACCGGCAACCATGTCAGGCGCAAAACTCTCGCCCAGCGTTGCCGCCAGCGCAACCGAATGCAGGAAAATAGCGGGCTGCGTTACTTTGGTTTGCTTCAGCTCTTCGTCGGTGCCTGAAAACATAATATCGGTAAGCCGGAAGCCGAGCAGCTCGTTGGCTTTTTCCATCATGCCGCGGGCAAGTTCCGATGTTTCATAAAGTTCTTTGCCCATGCCCGAAAATTGCGAGCCCTGACCGGGAAATACGTATGCCTTTTTCATAAAGTGTTCGTAGGTTAAGGCCGCTAAGTTAGAAAAAATGATTCCCCGCAAAAGCAAAAACACCCGTCCTGAATTGGAACGGGTGTTTTGTTTTAATGGTTACCGTATTACTCGCGGCGGCCAAGTAAACGCAAAATGGTGAGGAAAAGGTTGATGAAAGTAATGTACAGACTCAACGCCTCAATAACTGCAAACTTAGGCTGTGATGTTCCAACTTGCTCGCCAACATGTTTGATTTGTTGGATTTTGAATGCAATCAGACCCGTGAAAATGACTACAAACGCAATATCAATAATTAAACTCAGCATGCTGTTGCCAACAAACATGTTGATCAATGCCGCTATAAAGGCTACACCGAGTCCAATCATTAAAATAGTACCCATGCGAGACAGATCGGCTTTAGTTACCCAGCCTGCAACAGCCATGATGCCAAACACTCCGGCAGTTAAGAGAAATGCTTTTGTAATGATAGAGCCGGCATATATGAAAGCTATAACACTCAAGCTCATCCCAAATGTTATGGCATAGAGACAGAAAAGTCCCACCACAACACCAAACGACAGCTTTTCAAAAGCCAGATTCATGACCATGCCAAGAACCAGTGGCAGGAACATCAGCACCCAGCCCAGGATTTTTATCCCTGCCAGGTTTCCGGTTACCGGATCAATTACATAAATCAGTGAAGTTAACGCCGGTACACTTGCGAATACCCACGAAACAAGTGCCGTAAGCATAAGCGCACCAAACATCCAACCCATTACCTGCGAAAGAAATGCTTTCGCCTTTTCACTGGTTACAGCAGGTGAAGCTGCTGTGTTCGTAGTTGAATTTCCCCAACCGAATCTGTCGTTCCAGTTGTTGGGATTGTTCCAATTCTGGTTGTTCTGGCCGTTGTTCTGACCATTATTCCAGTTGTTTTGATTTCCGAAGTTGCTCATCGTGTAAATAGTTTACTGAACAAAGTTATATATTCTATATGTCGTATAAGACGGTTACATTATTGTAAAAGTAACCGCTTTAACATATTTTAAATACAACAGCCAACTAGTGCAGCTTTGCTCCGATCAAACTGATGAATTCAGAACGGGTGGTTTCATTCAAAAACTCGCCGGTAAATGCTGAGGTTGTAGTTACCGAATTTTGTTTCTGAATACCGCGCATCTGCATACACAGGTGCTGACATTCGATTACCACTGCAACGCCCAGGGGCTGAAGTGTATCCTGAATGCAGTCGCGGATTTCGGTGGTTAAGCGTTCCTGCACTTGCAGGCGGCGGGCAAAAGCATCAACCACGCGGGGTACTTTGCTTAAACCTACAATGTGTCCGTTCGGAATATACGCCACATGCGCTTTACCGAAAAAGGGCAGGAGATGATGTTCGCACATCGAATACACTTCGATGTCTTTTACAATCACCATTTGCTTGTATTCTTCGCGAAACATGGCCGAACGCAGAATCTCTGCCGGATTCAGATCATAGCCGTGCGTGAGGTATTGCATGGCTTTTGCCACACGTTCAGGTGTTTTCAGTAAACCTTCGCGCTCCGGATTTTCGCCGATATCGCTAAGGATTACCTTGTACTTATCAGCCAAACTGGTGATCGTTTCAGCCTTGTACTTATCTATTTTCTGGTAACCAAATTCTTCGTTCATTGTGTGTCGTTATTCGCCAAAGTATTCAACAAAGTTATTTTCAGTTTCCTGAATTTTCACGCAGTGAAGCTGTACACCGAATGCTTTTACCTGTTCTGCAATTTCATTCCAGATGGCAATGGCTACGTTTTCTGTCGAAGTCATGACATCGCGCAGAAAATCAACATCCATATTCAGGTTTTTGTGATCCAGCTTATCAATTACCCGTTCTTTGAGCAAGCTGCTGAGGTCTTTCAGATTCATTACGTAACCCAGTTCAGGATTTACTTTGCCTTTCACTGTAACGTAAAGAACGTAATTGTGCCCGTGCCAGTTTGGATTTGAGCAACCGCCAAACACGGCTTTGTTCTGTTCATCAGACCAGTCGGGTCTGTAAAGTTTGTGCGCTGCGGTAAAACGCTCTCGCCGTGTGATGTAAACCATATCGTTATGCAAATATACGTTGATTGATTCTGTTTGGACTACCTTTGCAGCAGCTACGGTTGTATAAACAAATTATCACGATGCATGTTCTGCTGGTTGCCGCCACTTATTTCGAAATAGCGCCGCTTATTGCTTCGCTTCAGTTTAAATGCGATGCTAACCAGCGGTTAAAAACCTATCGCAGCGGTAATATTGATATTGATGTATTGCTTACCGGTGTTGGCATTGCGGCTACTTCGGCATGGACAGCCCGCACGCTGGCAACTGCAAAATACGATCTTGCCATAAACGCAGGCGTGTGCGGAACTTTTGACAATAATTTAGAAATAGGGCAGGTGGTTCAGGTAAACAGCGATTTTTTTCCGGAGCTGGGTGCCGAAGACGGCGATGCATTTCTGAGCATTCATGATTTACAGTTGCTTGGCGAAAATGAAGCTCCGTTTCAGCGCAGCCGTTTGTTTGCCACAGCTCCGGCTTTTCCGCAGCTCAAAGCTTTTCCGCAGGTTACCGGCATCACGGTAAACAAAGTACACGGCAATGCTGTTAGTATTGAAGCCGTGAAAAACCGCTGGCATCCGCAAACTGAAAGCATGGAAGGCGCAGCATTTTTCTACGCCTGCCTTACTGTTGCGCAGCCTTGCATTCAGCTTCGTGCCGTTTCAAACCGTGTAGAGCGCCGTAACCGCGATGCCTGGAACTTGCCGCTAGCCATTCGCAATCTCAACGATACACTCGCAGCCCTGCTGCACAGCTTTCAGTAAACAGCTTATGGAACTCAGTCTCGGTTTTTCGCCCTGCCCTAACGATTGTTTTATGTTTGATGCGTTGCTGGCACACATGAGCCGCGCACCGCTTACCGATACCGAAGGCCTTACCTTTAACACCCGCATGGCCGATGTAGAAGCACTCAACAAAGCGGCTTTTGCCGGCGAGCTTGATGTAACCAAGCTGAGCTACCATGCTTTTGCGCATTGCACCGATAGCTATCAATTGCTGCATGCCGGCAGTGCGCTGGGCCGTAACTGCGGACCTTTACTCATCAGCAAGCGCGAAATAACGCAGGAGGAAGTCCGCTCGGGCAAACTCCGCATTGCTATTCCCGGCAAATACACTACGGCCAATTTCTTACTCGGCCTGGCGTTTCCGGAAGCAACGGATAAACTACCGATGATTTTTTCGGCCATCGAAAATGCAGTGCTCAGCGGCGAGGTTGATGCGGGACTCATTATTCATGAAAACCGCTTCACGTATCAGTCGAAAGGCCTGAAAAAGATCATCGATCTCGGCGAGTTTTGGGAAAGCACAACCGGTACGCCTATTCCGCTGGGCGGCATTGTAGTTCGCCGCACACTGCCCGAAGCTGTTAAGCAAATGGTTAACCGTGTGCTGCGCCGGAGTGTAGAATATGCGTTTGCACATCGCGAGGCCAGTATGCCTTTTGTACGCGAGCATGCTCAGGAAATGGATGAAGCTGTCATGCAGCAGCACATCAATTTATACGTCAATGATTTTTCGGTTGATCTCGGAACCGAAGGCCGCAAAGCTGTTGATACCTTGTTTGCCGAAGCACAGCGGCTGAAATTGGTTCCCGAGCCGGTGCAGCCTATGTTTATTGACTAATCTGCGCCGCTGTTTGGTAAGGCGAGGTGTTCCTCAATCCAGAACAACTACAACGCCAAGTCCAAACTTCAGGTACCGGAAATCGTCTTTCACTTCTTCGCCGGTGTATGTTGACGGATTGAGCGCAAATGCAGCTACATCCTGCGGCAAACTGTCGGTATCCATGTCTTTGTTTTTGTCATCCAGACGGGTAGCAAAAAACGAAAGATTGTAGCTGCAGCTTGCTTTCACGCCAACAACTCCAAACATATACATGAGCGATAAACCGCCCGAAACTTCGCCGTGAAAACCGGTATATTTTCCGTCGAGTGCGCTCGAATTTATAGGCGTGCTGCCTTGTTCAAAGTCTGATTTAATAACGGCTCTTCCCAAACCGGCATTAAGATCAATTAAGCCTAAAAAGCGGTTCTCCTCCACATTGCCCAGCGGAATCATGAATTTAAACAGCAGCATATTGGAATGGAGGCTGAAATAACGCCGGCCATTATCGTTAAAATTAAACTCGGCTTTACTTTTAGAACGCGAATACTCGACACCCAGAATTGCCGCACTGTTTTTGGCTGCAATACCTCCGCCAATAGAAAAACCAATGCCCGGCTGGCTGATGTTAAATGATTTCAGATTGCCTGAGTTCAATGCCCGGTAGCTTTCTGCAAAAGCCGAAAATGATTTTGAGCCGATTTGCTGAAAAGTAGGATTAAAGAAGGCAATACCAACCTGTGCTCTGAGCGCTGTAAAACAGAGCAGGAGAGCAAGTGAAAGGAAAAGCAATTGA
>CALRTD020000269.1:0-6400 GCA_943371015.1 Synechococcus sp. UW140
TTGAGGGTGAAATCGTTTCGGGTGGCGATATCCGTATCGACGGCAACCTGAAAGGCTCTGTAAACACCCGCGGCAAGCTGGTAGTTGGCCCAACCGGGGTTATTGACGGCGAGGTGCATTGCCAGAATGCCGATATTTCCGGAACCGTAAAAGGCAATGTAAATGTGGCCGATCTGCTTACATTAAAAGCCACATCCAAGCTTTCGGGCGATCTGGTAACCGGAAAATTAGCCATTGAACCCGGTGCCGACTTCTCCGGCTCATGCAGCATGGCCGGCGTTGTAAAGTCGATGCACAATGACGCAACCACAACAGCCGCACAGGAAACGGCCTGATCCAACGGCAGCCCGTTACCTCACAATGGCCAGCTATATGGCCGTAATTATTACTGCCGGAGCTCTAGGCGGCCGGTGGTTAGATGCAAATTTCCCGCTCGGGAAAATTCCGGTTTTTACCCTTGTACTTACTCTGCTTTCGGTTTTTGCCGCTATCTGGTATTTTATCCGCGATTTTATCCGGAAAAAATGAACAGATAACCGCTTTCCCCCGGTCTTTTTCGTGAACGGTCTGCCTCCCAAAGCGAAAATCAGCCATTTTTATCAATAATAAACTCGTTTACAATTATTTACATCGTCTATATAAAGTAATTTATCAATGTGTTAGGTGTAAAATTCAGGCTGTTTATCGGTTTTTAATGGCTCTGAACACCACTTCAATTAAAGTTTCTTCTACATTAGTTTTTGAATCAACATCCGTTCACTGACTAATCCTTACACAACTATGAAAAAGGTATTTTTTCTTTCGGCTGCGGTTTTTGCTGCGGTTTCGGCTTTTGCTTTTCAGCCGCCAAAGGCTTCCGGTCCGGTTTCGGGAGGCTATCAGTATTGGGGTGTTGGTGCTGGTTTTTACCAGCTGCCCATTGCCAGTTTAAACAGCCATCTGCAATACAAGTACGTTATGACAGAAGGGTTTAACAGCAATGTAATGTATGTTGGTTTGGAGCGGGGCCGGATGAGCCATGTTGCTTCGGGGGCTTCCGTTGAATTTAACTCTGCCGGATTTACAGCGTTTCATTACCTGCTGCCGCAAACCATAAAATCGGATACAACGGGTACTGAATTTACGCTGAGCGGCTGGAACATGCAGTGGGACGGCTCCAGTTTCGACCTGCTGAAATCTGAGAAACTAGTATTTACTGCCGGACTCGGTTTCTGCTGGGGCCGCACACGAATTATAAAAACCGATATTGGCGGCGAAACCGACTACCGCAACCCATATTTCAATCCCATGCTGCGCACCGAGCTGAGCGTTAACCTTTTCGATCACCTTTCATTCGGTGTACGTGCCGCTTACCGCCACGACTGGTCGAAAACCCGCTGGAAGATTAAAGACGGCAACGGACCCGAATTGCCCGGCACACGCCTGAGCGGCAGCATGTTTGGGGCGTTTATCGCATTTTCGTTTCCCAGCAAAGATAAAGATGAGCCGGTGCCGGCAGAAGCTGCACCGGATACGGCTGATTGATGAATAACGAAGTATGGTTATTCAAAAATTTCTGATTTTATTATTCATCATCCTGCCGGAATTTGCAGCAGCTAAAGCACTTCCCCGGCAGGATGATTCTTTATTTATACACAATAAATTTTGCGGCATTGGTTGGGGCGCTCGTCGCTTGCCGCTGGCCAGTTTAACTGCTTTTCTGTCCCATAATTATGGTGTCGCACCGCTAACCAGTTTGGCAACATCGGTTGGCATCGAGCTGGGTATTTCTGATGTAATTCTTGTGAGCAACCTGAACAGAACACAAAACAGGCTCTCGGCTCATATTTATCTCCCGCAAACAACCAGCTCTTCCTTAGCCAGCTTTTAAGATGAGCGGATATGAGGTGTACTTTGATGCATACAGCCCTAATTTTATTCGCCGGAAAAACATGGGGTTCAGCGTTGGGCTGGCTTGGTGTTTCGGCAGAATTAAAATTACACAGACAGACATCAGCGGTATTTCTGCATTCAGTAACCCATATTTTACTCCTGTTTTGCAAACCGAAGGACATATTCTTCTTTTTAACCGATTGCATACAGGCATTCGATACATGTACCGGGTTGATGCTTCGAAAACCGGCTGGAAACGCAAATCAGGCAATGCTCCAGATTTGCCGGGTACACGGCTGAGCGGAGGTTCGGGCAGTATGTTTTTAGCGTGGGCATTCTAACCGAAAGAGGTAAAACCCGAGCCGCACAAAACTTCTATCTTTGCGGCCAGATGCAAACCGCTTTCAAATCATTTTTAATACGTCTGGCCGTGTTTTCGGTGCTTATCGCCGGAGCTTTGCTGGTGTGGAACACTACAATGCCCGTGTGGAGGCAGCATCCGCTGAGCTGGGTGTTGTTTGGCTTTTTTGTCGTGATTACAGCCGCCATGCACTTTATACTGCTCCGCTCCGGTCAGGGCGACCCGAAAGCCTTTGTGCGGATGTTTATGGGCCTCACCACATTCAAGCTCTTTATCTTTTTGCTTGTTATTGTGGCTTATGCTTTCACGCATAAAGCAACTGCCGTTTCATTTATTCTTCATTTTCTTGTTTTTTACCTGCTGTTTACCACGTTTGAAGTGGTACTGCTGTACAAACATTTTTTGCCGAAACGTTAGTCTCACACAGGCGAGAAGAAAGTCATCCTGATTTCGACAAATTTCCCCTGAACTTTCTTTCTGATCTCCGAAACAAATCCATACATTTGCAGCCGAATTTCGGGGTGTAGCATGCCGCGCACCTTAAATGCACTCAGAATCAATGCGTTCCAACGCCAGTCTGACCCGTCTCGTCCTCTTTTTCAGTGCACTGCTGTTGCCTGCACTGGGCTTTGCCTACGATCCGCAAGAACATGAATCAACTGCCACCGACTCGGCAGCCGCCATTACCGCACCCGCTAACGCGGAAAATGCCGGTGAACATGGGGGCAAGTTCGATCCGGGCAAAATGATCATGGAGCATATTTCCGATGCCCACGACTGGCATCTTTGGGGGCATACCCACATTCCCCTGCCCATTATCCTGAAAACCGACAAAGGATTTGAATTCTTCATGTCGAGCCGTTTTCATGATAATGAAACTGGTCTTTACAAAGGCACGCATTACACCTACAAAATGCACCACAACAAAATTGAGGTGTGGGACGAGGTAATGAATGCCGAAAACGAAGAGGCTACTCATCATCTTTACGATTTCTCGATCACCAAGAACGTTGCTACACTGTTCATTGTAGTTATTCTGCTCATGGTGGTGTTTATGAACATTGCCAAAGCTTACAAGCGCCGTCCGGGACAAGCACCCAAAGGCATGCAATCGTTCTTTGAACCGATTATCATTTTCGTGCGCGATGATCTTGCCAAGCCGGCCATTGGTCACAAGTACGAGAAGTTTATGCCCTTCCTGCTCACTGCATTCTTCTTTATCTGGTTTGGCAATATGCTCGGATTGATTCCGTTCTTCCCGGGCGGAGCCAACTTTACCGGCAACATTACCATTACAGCAGCGCTGGCTCTTCTCACGTTCATCATTACCACCATTAACGGAAACGGCCACTACTGGCGGCACGTTTTTGCAATGCCCGGCGTTCCGGCATTCGTACTTGTTATTCTTACCCCGATTGAAATTCTGGGTATGTTCCTCCGCCCGTTTGTACTCATGATTCGTTTGTTTGCAAACATTTCAGCGGGTCACATCATTGCACTGGCGTTCTACAGCCTCATCTTTATCTTCGGTAAAGGTGGCGAGTCGGTAGGAACCGGATTTGGTGTTTCAATTGTTTCCATTCTCTTTACCGTGTTCATGTTTGTGATGGAATTGCTGGTAGCATTCCTGCAGGCGTATGTGTTCACACTGCTTTCGGCCATCTATTTCGGTTCGGCAGTAGAAGAGCATCATCACGAAGAACACGACCACGCGCACGACGACCACAAACACGTTGCTGCTGCACACTAATCACGTAATTTGTTTAACCTAAATATCAATTCACATGCTCTCTAACATCATTCTTGAATCAGCCTCTACAGGTCACGGTCTTGCCGCTCTTGGCGCAGGTCTCGCTGCAGTAGGTGCAGGTATGGGTATCGGCCGCATCGGTGGCAGTGCTCTCGAGTCTATTGCTCGTCAGCCTGAAGCCGCTGGTGACATCCGTGCCAACATGATTCTTACCGCTGCTCTCGTTGAAGGCGCTGCTTTCTTCGCTATGGTAGTTGGTCTGCTCGTTACCTTCATTGTGTAATTTGCAGAAAGAAGATTGAAATCATCAGCCGCTGCGGTTGGCAGCGGCTGATGATTCAAACAACAGGTTAAACATTACCCGAACAGCATACAAACTAATTAATACAATACGCTGAATGGAACTCGTAAAACCGGATCTCGGCTTGTTTTTCTGGATGATGATCACCTTCCTGATCGTCCTTTTCCTGATGACCAAGTTTGCCTGGAAGCCGATCATGAAAATGATCAAAGACCGCGAAGCTTCAATTGATGATGCTTTGAAGTCGGCCGAAAAAGCAAAAGCTGAAATTGCATCCATGCAGGCCGACAATGAGCGTTTGCTCAACGAAGCCCGCCGTGAGCGCGATGCTATGCTGAAAGAAGCCCGCGACATGAAAGACGCAATTGTGGGTGAAGCAAAAGGCAAAGCGAAAGCCGAAGCCGACAAGCTCTTGGCAGCTGCGCGCGAAGCGATACAAAACGAAAAAATGGCGGCCATCACCGACCTCAAAAATCAGGTGGCTCAGCTTTCAATTGATATTGCTGAAAAAATGCTGAAACGCGAACTTTCAAGCGACAGCAAGCAAAAAGAACTCATCAGCGATCTTCTTAAAGACGCCAAGCTCAACTAAGCCATGCGCGAAACACGGGTTTCCTATCGTTACGCGAAATCGCTGCTGGATCTGGCCATCGAAAAAGGTCAGCTCGAACAGGTGCGCGAAGACATGCAACTAGTGCGCGACACCGTGCATGAAAGTCGCGAGCTGGAAATCCTGCTGAAAAGTCCGGTGGTTAAAACCGACAAAAAGCAGGACATCCTCAAAGCAATTTTCGGCGGTAAAATTGGTGTTATCACCACCGAATTTATCGACATTATTACCCGCAAACGCCGTGAGGCTGAGCTGGAAATAATTGCAGAGTCATTCCTCTCTCAGTATCGCATCAATAAAAATATTGTTACTGCTGTCATTACATCAGCCGCAGCACTCGACGATACCTTGCGCAAGCAGGTAATGGAGATTGTGCGCAAAATGGCCGGAACTGAAGTTGAGCTTACTGAGAAGATAGACACCAGCCTCATTGGCGGCTTCGTGCTGCGCGTGGGCGACCGTCAGGTGGATACCTCACTTATCCGTCAGATCCGCATGCTGGACCGCAATTTCAGCGAAAATCCGTTCATCAAAGAATTCTAATACACACCGCGAACCAACGCATAACTATACATTAAGATGGCAGAAGTTAAACCAGCGGAAGTATCCGCGATCCTCCGTCAGCAGCTCGCCGGCTTTAAGTCGGCAAAAGAAATGGAAGAGGTGGGAACCGTGCTCCAGGTGGGCGACGGAATTGCCCGCATCTATGGCCTTTCAAACGCTCAATCGGGCGAGCTGATTGAGTTTGAGAACGGTCTCCAGGGCATTGTACTCAACCTCGAAGAAGACAACGTAGGTGCGGTACTGCTCGGCAGCTCAAACGATATCCGCGAAGGCGACACTGTACGCCGTACCAACCGTATTGCCTCTATCAATGTAGGTGAAGGTATGCTTGGCCGCGTTGTAGATACACTCGGTACTCCGATTGACGGAAAAGGCCCGCTGAAAGGCGAGCTGTATGAAATGCCCCTTGAGCGTAAAGCTCCCGGTGTAATTTACCGTCAGCCCGTTACTGAGCCGCTGCAAACTGGTATCAAAGCTATCGACGCGATGATTCCGATTGGCCGTGGCCAGCGTGAGCTGGTTATTGGTGACCGCCAGACTGGTAAAACAGCGGTGTGCATTGATACCATCATCAACCAAAAAGAATTTTACGAAGCCGGCCAGCCGGTATTCTGCATCTACGTAGCGATTGGCCAGAAAGGCTCAACCGTGGCCAACGTAGTGCGTGTACTTGAGGAAAACGGCGCTATGCCCTACACCGTTGTTGTAGCTGCTCCCGCTGCCGATCCGGCTCCGCTGCAGTTCTATGCTCCGATGGCAGGTGCTGCAATCGGCGAATTTTTCCGCGATACCGGCCGTCCGGCACTGATCATTTATGATGATCTGTCGAAACAGGCTGTTGCTTACCGCGAAGTATCACTCCTGCTGCGTCGTCCTCCGGGGCGCGAAGCTTATCCCGGTGACGTATTTTACCTGCACAGCCGTCTGCTCGAACGTGCCGCT
>CALRTD020000270.1:0-6385 GCA_943371015.1 Synechococcus sp. UW140
TGATCATATCCGGAATGGCTGAATATTTAATATATTGCAGCATGAAAAAGATCGTTTATACATTCATCTTACTTTTTTCCGCTGTATTCGCCGGATGCGGGGGGGGAGAAAAAACAATATTCAAAATTGAGAATGTTGAATTTACGCTAAGCGGACCTTTGTTTGAAGGATCAAACCCTGCGCAATACACCTACGCAGTGGATTTAAAATCTATTCTCGGCGATAAATATGCTGAAGGTTCAGAAATTAGCGGTGCAGTGCTCAAATCTGCTCAAATTACAGCCGCTGACTCTGCGAATTTTGATGGGATTAATTCTTTTGTAGTAAGTCTGGCAGGTGATAATCCTGAACTTAAAATGGTGGAATTGGCAGTGCTCAATCCCATTGCAAAGGGTTCAACTAAGGTAACTTTGAATCCTTCGTTGGAAGCAAATGCAGATGATTATTTTAAGGAAAAACAATTCTACATTGTGGTGGACGCGGGTTTGGCAGCGGATACTGAGGAGAGCATCACCTTTAAGGGTACGTTCGAATTTGAACTTACTTACCACTAAATAAAATTTCGGAATACAATTTGCAGAACAGAACTTATTCGTCAAACTTAATCTAACTAAGCATGAAAAAGTTTATTGTAGTCATGGTCGTTATTCTCTTCGGAGGATTGTTTTCGGGATTTATACAAGACACGAAAGACGGAGATCGTCTTTTAGGTGTTTGGGAACCAAGTAACGGACGTGCCCGCGTGAAAGTGGAAAAAATTGGCACGAAGTACTACGGAAAAATAGTGTGGCTGAAGGAACCTACTGATCCGGAAACCAATCAGCCCAAAACAGATAAAAATAACCCTGATCCGGGCTTGCGTAATGTGCCGCTGAAAGGCTATCGTATGCTGAAAGACTTCGTGTACAAAGGCAAAGACGAATGGGCTGACGGAACCATTTACGATCCGCTGAATGGCAGTACCTACAGCTGTACAATTAAAATGACCGACGAGAATACCTTAGAAATTCGCGGTTATATCGGTGTTTCAGCTTTGGGACGTACCGACATTTGGAAACGATTGGTCGTTAAGAAATAGCCATGATGTTAAAACGCTACTCAGTCAACATCACGCGCGCGTGGTGTGCCGCATTATTAGCATTGTCCTGCTCTTCACTTCATGCACAAGTTGATACTTCAGGTGGTGCCGGGAACGATGAAGATTACAGTCAGTATGATAACGTTGGTTTTGCCGACGATGGCGCAAAGCGTTTCTGTAGTCCGAAAATAGAAGGTTTGAGTCCGGCGAAATTAATTTCCGTCGGTTACGATTACCAAATGGGGTATCAAATGATCGCGGATTCCTTGCGGTCGCAGTCGACCTTTGCTCCTTGGGGTAATTTTAATCCCGATACAGGTGAAGTCGCTTATTCTCATGGCTTGCGTCTAGCCTGTAACATACCGGTAGTTTCTAAAACGAGTCTGGTATGGCAATTGGGCGCTAACTACTGGGAGCAGCAATACGAATTTAAAGATGGCAATTCGTTAAGCAATCCGATGTTGACGGCCTTGCGCGATAACGGCTTGCGTACCATGGGCATCAACTCCACCGTATTTAAACCAATTAACGACAAACAGTTCTTACTGTTTCAAGGTTCTGCGGATATGAGTGGTGATTTTCAGCTATCGAAATTAATGCCTGCCAGATATTTGAAATATTCTGTTGCTGCTATTTGGGGGAAACGACCTACAGAGCGGAAGCAGTGGGGCATCGGTGTATCCAGAACGTACCGTGTCGGGGAACTGAATTATATCCCGATTGTATTGTTTAACTGGACCGATGCTTCCAACAAATGGGGCACTGAAATTTTATTCCCGGCGCGTGCACACGTGCGCAGAACCATCAACAGTCGTAATATGCTGTTTGCAGGCTACGAACTGGAAGGGCAGAGTTATCGTTTGTATCGCAACAATGATCTGTCAGCTAATTTCGATATGCGACGCGAAGAGTTGGAAATTCGTCGCGGTGAAATTCGTTTACGTTTGATGTATGAATTTTCCCTGAAAGGTTTCGTTTGGGTGTCGGTACAAGCCGGCTATCGCATTAACTATCGTTATGACGTGGATCGTTTAACAGACGGAGCTGAAATTTATCGTGGCTTTGGTCTTGTCAGCGACGCTCCTTACGTGATGGTGAACCAATTGACCAATCCTCTTTATTTTAATGTTAGCTTGAATTTGGTAAGTCCTTAAAAACGTGAGGATTAAATGTTGACTTCGATTGTTGATTGACGATCGAAATTAGAGTGAATTGGTGTACCAGCATGTTGGTGTGTTGGTTATTTAAGTATGGTTAAATGATAGCGCACCAATGGAAAGCACAGGCTGTCGCCAATGTGTAAAAGAAGGTGGTGTATTGAGATCTTTTTCAAACAGATTAAGCAAAAGCTGAAAATCAAATCGTTTGTTAGGACAAATATCTTGTTCAGTAAGCTCACCGGTTTGCCAATGATAAAAGCCGCCGGACATACAGTAGTACATCGTGTGGATGCCCAAAATAGTAATACTGATTTAGGGAAGGCGTCAAAAAAAATACGGCCCGCTGCTTAATAATACAGCGGGCCGTATGATTCGATAATCAGGATATCTCCTACTCTTTCACAAACTGCATCCGCTTGGTCGTTTTATCGTTGCCGGTAACTTCAATCAAATAAACTCCCGGAGCAAAATCTTTCAGATTAGCAGTGTAAGTTGTACTTCCGTTATTTTGTAAACGCAGCAACTCTTTGCCGTCAACCGAAAGCAAACGTACTTCGCCGGTACTTCCTTCGGGCAGTACCACAAACAATTCGGTTGAAGCCGGGTTTGGAAACAATTTTACCTGCCAGTCGGCATTATCATTGCTGCCGGTTTCCGGTCCTGCCAAGCGACGGCCGCCGCCTGCACCAATGGTTATTGTCTGGCAATATCGCGCAAAACAGGTATCAACAGCATCTGTGGAGGGATTCGGATAACAGGTGTATGCAACGAGACAAACGGTATAGGTTCCCGGACCTGCATACTGGTGACTTGGATTATTCGCTGTTGATGTATTGCCATCGCCGAAATCCCAAAGCCAGCCGCATACGCTGGCATTAGAAATAGATGCATTGGTGAAATTAGCTCCATTGGTTCCTCGTGGTGACCATGTAAAATAGGGAGCAGCGCCAGAGCATCCGCATGCCTGAACGGTATCGCAAACCTGTGTACAGCACATTTCTCCGCGCGGACTTTTACCAATTACTGTTACACAAACTACGTAGCTGCCGTTTTGCGCATACAAATGTGTTGGATTAGCCAGATTAGAAGTATTGCCATCGCCAAACTCCCAGAACCAGCCTACAATGTTGGTAAGCGATGAGTTGTTAACGGTAAACGTAACCGGATTACAGCCGCGGGTTGATAGGGTGGGATTAAGTATGCACGGACAATCGTAGGTTACTGCAACGGTTTGCGTAAACGAACCGCAGCTGGTTGTAACTGTTAACGTGTAAATTCCTGCAGCAGAAGCACCGGGCTGGTTAATGGTAAATGATGCTCCCGATGCACTGAAACCATTGGGGCCTGCCCAGGAATAAGAACCAATCGGACATCCAGCCGGCAAACTAGCACTCAGCGATAAATTATCACCACAAATGATGTTTGTATTCCCGCTGATGATGGCCCGCGGCGGTGAAACTACTATCTCTTGTGTGTAGGTTCGTGTGTAAGTGGTACAAGCTGCACAGCCTGAATTGCCGGGCATAGTAACCGTTGCTGTGTATGTGGTTGTCACACATGGCGAAGCTATTACACTTGTTCCGGTAGTTGAATTCAAACCTGTAGCGGGACTCCATGATACTGTTGCTCCCGCCGGAACTCCGCTTAACGAAAGTACCGATGATTGACACCAGTTGATTGATGCTGGACTGGCTGAAATACTTATGTCGCTTTGTGAAAGAATTTCGGTGATGGAAATATCATCCACCATCATTTCGTATTGAAATGAACCACCTCCTGTCTTATTTGGAAAAATCCAAAGCTGATTAAAATTTTGAGTGGGCGTATAAACAAATGTAAATAGCGTCCAATTTGTACTACTTACGGATTGATTTCCAATTAATTCAGAAGTTGAGGTGGATGGTCTGGCTGTACCGGGAAGCACGCTTGACGGATTCAGTAATGGGCTGAGACTGCTTGTTGCTCTTACTACAAGTTCACCATTCACATTTACTGTTGTCACCTCTTTTGCATAAATACATATAGCGTATGTATGATCATCCAAAAAATTATAACAAGTAAATATCCCTTCCCCTTCGTCTGGATTGATATTTGTCCACATAAAAATCGATTTATCACCGACAACAGAGGTGCGACCAGAAGCAAAACTTGGACTACCATGAGATACATGCCAACCGGTAACAGTGTTGCCCGGATGATTAGGATCATTCATATCGATTCCAGTTACATCTCCCGGTGATAATGATCCATTTACAATACAATCCGGCGGAGTCGAACACGGATTTTGTCCCCAAATATTAGCAGATGTAAGCAACAGCGCAACCGCAAGCACACTACGGGCAAGTGAACTAATTTTCTTCTTCATAAAAGTGAATGATTGAAATGAATGAATAGTTGAAGGGAATGCTTCACAAATGTAATGTTGCGAAAACCGTCTTGTCCAGTTGATTGAACTTCCGGATGCTCTGTTTACACAATTAAAAACAAGTAATTAATTGGCCAATAAAGATCTAATTATCAATAATGTAAATTAACATTAGCACAAGACTGTTTTCATACGGTTCGAATTATGAACAGTCGCTCATTAAATTGACAATAAGTACACTAAACAAATATTAAAAAGCATTCCCCCAAAATCTGGCGTCAAACACACATCAATAACCCAAAACACAACTTCGGAAACCCCAAATCATCTTTCACTAACTCAAAAGCCATTTTCACAGAACGGATAAGTACATGATTTCTCTATATGAAATTCGGCGCACCAACCATTTACAAACGGTTAATGCGCCGAATCAGCCTTTTTATACCTACTAAAATTCCATCGGCACATCAATGAGCAATAGCTCTGTACCTTCTGTTACTGAGAATGTCACATTTTCGGTTTCCCAGATGCCAAGAGCATCACGCTTACCCAACGTTTGACCGGCAACTGCTGCACTGCCTTCAATCACAAACGCATACACGCCATTGCCATTGCGGTGAATTGTGTAATCAACATCAGCAGCGGTTTCAAAACGTCCGATTGAAAACCATGCATCCTGATTGATCCACATTGCATCATCAGCTTCAGCATTTGGAGAAACCAACGTGCGGAATTGGCCCGGCTTCAACTCCGAACGAAAATCGCGCTGATCATAACGCGGCTGAATATTGCGCTCCTTCGGAAAAACCCAGATCTGAAGCGTGCGCGCTTCTTCGGTATGCGAAGCATTTATTTCAGAATGCTCGATACCTGAACCGGCCGACATAATCTGCACTTCACCCTTGCTGATGATGCCCTGACCGCCAGTAGAATCGGCATGTTTGAGCGCACCGGCAAGCGGAATGGTAACAATCTCCATATTATCATGCGGATGCCGGCCAAAACCCATTGATGCCGCAATACGGTCATCATTAAGTACACGCAGCGCACCGAAATGCACTTTATCGCGATTTTGCCAGCCTCCAAAGCTAAAACTGAAACGCGCATCCAACCAGCCATGATTGGCCTGACCGCGATCTTCTGATTTGTGCAGGACTGTTTTCATTAACTTACTTTTTGCGTGCGGCCGGTACTTCTAACGAAACCACCACTTTGTCTTTTCCGCCCTTGCTCTTCTTGCCCACACCGTAATCGCCGGCATAGATGGAAAACGAGCCTTTAAACATTCCTGAATCACCCTTTTCGGTAAAAAGAAACGGAATGCTTACTGTGTGAACAGAATCGCGCATACTCAGCTTTCCGTTTGCTACAAATCCGTTTTCAGCAGGAACAATTGAAGTTGCTGTAAAAGTGATTTTCGGATGTTTTTCAGCATCAAAATAATCATCAGCCATCAAATGCTTGTCGCGCATATCAATTCCGGTTGTCAATGTCTTTACATCAACAGTTGCCGTAATTGAACTTTCCGTAAGATTTGTCGGATCAAAATTGATGGAAGCATCCAGCCCCTTTACACTGCCGGAAGCACCTCCGTCAGGCAGATCGAAAGTAATAACAGCTCTTTCGGTATCAGCTACCCAGGGCTGTGCCATTGCGCGCCATGCAAAAATACTCAGTGATACTGCTGTAATTGCAAGAAGTGAAATTTTGATTGTTTTCATTATTTGAATGTTGAATGTTGAATGTTGAATGTTGAATGTTGAATGTTGAATGTTGAATGTT
>CALRTD020000271.1:0-6377 GCA_943371015.1 Synechococcus sp. UW140
AGAAGCTTTGTTCTCTTATCAAGATCTTTCAACTGTTCAGCAGTAAGCCATGAATCAGGGTTAGTGTCTTCTTCATTTTGTTTAAGTAGCTGATCTAAGAGTACATCTATCAATTTCAGATCCTGAGGACGAACCTGATCAATTTTCTTCAAAAGTTGTTTTTTCAAAACGGTGGTCGTCATGGCCTAATTGTTATATCAATAAAGTTACAACAAATCCTTCAAATCTTCAATCTACTAAACCTTCTCAACCAGCAACTGCTCACAAACCGTATGGCTCAGCGTTTCTGAAGCATGTTTCCCGTAACTCACTTGCATGCTTCCGTCGAATGCTTCAACGGCTTTGATGCGAAGTTGCAAGCCAAGCCGCAAATCACGGTTATTTAAAAACTTCAGGAAATCGGCAGAGGAATGCAGCACGGCACTGAGTTTAACTTTATCGCCGGGTTTGCAGGAGCTGAGTTTTTCGTAACGCAACTATTCAATTTTTCAAGCCCATCTGGAACAAGTCTTTCAGGTAAAATATCTATGAGTCTGGGGTAGGTAGGCGGGTTAGACATATCGTTTTATTATTTTTTAATGATCACACGTGCTCCTCGTTCATCCAGATAGAAATACTCCGTTTTGGGAATACCATTTTCTGAGTAGAAGGTTTCTTTGTATCTGTTCTTCCTTTCATTACCGGTAAACTCCCGGTAAATTTTTCCACGTCTGTACTCGTGCAATTGAACATCCCAAGTAACAGTATCTACATAAGAACGTAAAAAGCAGGCTACACGGGCCGAATCTTTTCCTATAACATATTGCGAGTTACTTAGTTCATCGGCGTAATATACTTGAGTACCGACGCAACGAAAAATCGTATTAAAAAAGCTGATATGGCGAATATATCCTTCCTGATAAAAACAATATACGCCTTCAGCGGGATAATAAGTACCTACGCATTGATTGGCCATGTAATGGGCGTATGCTTCATAATTGCGAAAAAAAGTTACAGTTGAGTAATTGTTTTTTTCATCGAAATAGGGACTAATCCGAGTTAAACTATCATTATGATAGTGAAAGTAATATTGACCATATTTCACATCATTCCGGTATTCCTGAAAATAATAAGCTGTCTTCCCATCTAACAAATAACGCTTGCTCGGGCCATTAAATAATCCATCTTTGTATTCTACACTACGTCTTAAACTGTTACATTGAAATGGTAAACAGAGATCTGCATGAGAAGGAATCGAAGAATTCACATATTCGTCAGGAGTACTTTCAAAAAAATACTCACGGAAAGTACCTTGAGGTTTATGATTTTTGAACTCCACCTGAATGTAAACATACTTGCACGGACTATGTAAATAGCTTGACGTGTCGTTAATAAATCGATTATTGTAAATTCCTCCAGTTCCTCCGGGAAGTGTCTTTTTTGGAAAAAACATCAACCAAATACCATCTGGAAAAGCCTCAGGAATACTTGTAAATCCGAAAAAAAGAGAACCCTCTTCCTTAAAAAAAAACTCCCCTTCTTTATTATGTGGTGAGGGCTTATGAGTAGTCCTTCTCAAAAGCTTACCTGGAAACACATAATACGTTTTTCCTTCCAACTCCGTGCTCGAATAGGCCAAGGTATCAGCAAGAAAAATATGCTTGTATGAGTAACAATATCGGTTGTTTGCATAAGTTGAATCAGCTATGAGTTGTCCTGATTGATTAATAACATCCGTTTTACCCAACCAGCCCATATTCCCAAACAAACTGTTCAGCAACTGAAGCTGTGAAGTTATGCTCTCAACATTCGAATCGAGAAAAAGTGTTTTAATAAATTCTGTAGCGCGGGGCGGAGCTGTAGCCGAAGCTGTGACCCGAAGCAAGGTTTTTAGGCTGTCGCCCTGCATCATTGCTTTGCGTACATAAACTCCTTTTCCTGTGTTAATGCGTAGTTCACTTTGCGGACTTCCGTTGGTACTGAAAAATGAAGTGTTTATAACAACTTCCGCTTTATTAGTTGCAGAAAGTAAAACCGAATACCTGGCTTTTACTTCTCCGTTGGTGTACCACTCGGTGCCCTGTTCGCTCAACCCCTGAGAAGAATACGTGATTTGATATCTTCTCTTTCCATCACTGTAATAGCCGTATATAGTACCATCATAAAAACCGTTTCGACCTTTCGCATACTCGCCCTTCATGCTCAGTTTGCCCTGCTCGTCGTATTCTTTCCACTTCCCGATTCGATACTGAAGATTTTTATCGCCTTTCGATTTGATCATTCCGTTCGGCCAGCGTTCTACATCCGCTTGTGCCCAAATTGAGGATAAAGGGATGAACAGAAGTATCAAAAGAAGAATGTACACTTTCATTAGCTAATCCCTTGAATACGTTGAATGTTTTTTTGTATGTCGAAACAGTCCTACAATAAGAAGCTAAAAGATATAGAAAATACCAGTTATATAATTATACTTTTAAGTTTATGGATTGATTACATCACCCACCACCTACCCCCGCTCAACCAGCAACTGCTCACAAACCGTATGGCTCAGCGTTTCAGAAGCATGTTTTTACAGCTTACCTTCAAATACTTCCATTTACATTATTAAAGTCTCCCTTCAGCAAATACACGCACCATTGCTTCATTATTTGCTGAACGAATAAAAATCAATAGTACTCCCTGCAAATCACCCGGCAAAAATATGATCTGATTTCCGCTAACACCATTCAGGGTTTGGCTCATTAACTCTCGTCCCAGCATATCGTATATAACAAGTGAACGTACTTCCGAAGAAGAACTCTGATAGATCAGTTCACCGGAAAGACTATTATACACAACAGAAAAATCATTTAATACATTTCCGGCATTTACCTCAACCGAACCAAAGAAATAAAGCCCCGATGCCGAACTGCATCCGTTCGAGTCCGTAACCACTACCTCATAATTCCCATTCACAATTGGCGTGTAAATGGTATCAGTAGCACCAGCAATTAAATTACCGTTTAAATACCATTGATTACCGGAGATCGCAGAAGAAATAAGGCTGCTTCCATTTTGAACAATTACCGGCAGAGAAGGCAGTGGATGCACAGTTACGAGTAATGTATCACTATTCGTACAGCCATTTGTGTCTGTAACCGTGAGCGCATAAGCTGTATTGCTAAGTGGTGAAGCCATCGGAGTACAACTGCTGCTGTTATCCAAACTTGCCGCGGGTGTCCACGAGCAGGTAATTCCTCCGCTACCGCTCAGCATTACTGAACCGCCAGAACAAACGGATGTATCTACTCCGGCAATGGCAACAGGTAACACAAACACCGTAAACTGAATAGAATCAGTATTTGAGCAGCCGTTGGCATCGGTTCCGGTTACGGTGTAGTTGGTCGAAGCAGTTGCACAACAAAGCGGGTTGCCGATGCCCGGATTACTCAGTCCGGCTGCTGGCAGCCAAGAATAGGTCAAAGCCCCGGAAGCATTTAATCCGGTACATTGTCCGGCACATGCATCTGCATCTGCCGCCAACACCGTTGGCAATTGATTAACTGTGACAGATACCTGCTGCGTAGTTGAGCAGTTGTTGGCGTCGGTAGCCGTAACAGTATATGTAGTTGTAGTTGTTGGAAATGCACTTACTGTGTTACCGGTATTGCTGCTCAGTGTGGCCGATGGTGTCCAGGAAAGATTGGGAGCGGGGCTTGTTGCAGTTAGTACAACGCTATCGCCAGTACAGATTGATGCATTTCCGCTCAGGCTAAGTGAAGGTAGAGTGTTGATGGTAATATTTATTGTATCACGATCTGTACCAGCAAGGTTGTTAACCTGCACCCAATAAGTACCGCTGTTGTTTACTGTAATGTTTTGGGTAGTTGCTCCTGTACTCCAGAGGTAATATGATCCGTTGTTGGCAGCCTGAAGGTTAAGGGAACCTCCGCATTGGGTAATATCAGCCCCAAGGTTAACATTTGGTTGTATCGAGAATTCGTGTGCACCGGGATCGGGGTACTGCGGGTGGCGAACCACATTGGCAAAGTCACCAATTATACCCGGCCAGGGAATACCAAGTCCGTCAATAGACGGATTAGTAGGAATAAGATTGGTTGGGGCGGAAATAAATTGAGGATTAACAAAGACAGAATTTGGGTCGGAATTCCAATAAGCTTGAAACTGGCTTAGCGTCGCGGCAAGTTGTGAAATTGCAGCACCATTTGTAAAAATTACATTTCTGTTGGATAAAAAATTCGCAGTACTTTGAACATTGTATGCGTAACCTGGACCATGATTTACAATAATGTTATTGAAAACGCGCACGGAATCACTATTAATTAATATTAATGTACTATTTGTATTTGAATTACTATTATATGAAAAAGTATTATTAATAACCTCGACATTATCCATCCCGTTAAATCCAATACCCGCGCCAAAAGTAAAAGATGAATTAATGGCTGAAAAAAGATTATTGCTTATTCGAGACCAGTCCCCTGTAAGACCAACAGCATTATTGATTGAGCATGAAACCCCAGTATTCGAATGAAACGTATTCTCTAAAATTTCATAATCAGTTGCAGATAACATAGTAAATGTAGTATTACTTCCAAGGGCATTATTACCGATGACTTTTACGTTTCTAACACTCGAGAGATAAATCGATTGTCCGCAATTAAATGTGTTATTCTCAATCAGAATATTTCTACTAGTCGATAGCGGTCCGGAAGAATATGAAATATCTGCCCCTCTCTGAACATTAAAAACATTACAATTACGAATAGTTATTGCTGAATCCACATTTAGAAAATTAATACCAGTACCTGATGAATTTGTGTTTAGAGAAACTCTACAATTTTCAACAATCAAATTACTTCCCTGTATATGATTAATTGCTGTCATTGAACCCGCTCCCGTAGCTCTTACGGTAATTTTCCTTATTGTCAGATACCTTGCATTATTAGTACGGAATGTACTTGTTGTCCCATTAAATGTTAAGATAACCAAAGAACTATCCCCCATTTCACTCTGAAAAGTAATCCGGTTAGTGGCAGAAGAACCAGAAACAGCGGTTAACAGAACTGATTCTGTATAAGTACCATTACGCACATTAAATGTGACCGGCCCACTTACCCCATTCGTATTCAGTGCTGCAACCGCAGCCGTAAAACTGGCATAATTTGGGCTTACACCTCCTATGGTATAAGTGCCGGAAAGGGGTTGAGCGAAAGAAATAATGCTTTGAAAAATCCCCCAAACAATGAGTGTGATACGTTTCATTGTAGTTTATTTCTTTAAGTTTTTACAATCTATTAATTTACACCACCTACCCCCGCTCAACCAGCAACTGCTCACAAACCGTATGGCTCAGCGTTTCTGAAGCATGTTTCCCGTAACTCACCTGCATGCTTCCGTCGAATGCTTCAACGGTTTTGATACGAAGTTGCAAGCCAAGCCGCAAATCACGGTTATTTAAAAATTTCAGGAAATCGGCAGAGGAATGCAGCACGGCACTGAGTTTAACTTTATCGCCGGGCTTGCAGGAGCTGAGTTTTTCATAACGCAGCCATTCAATTTTTCCATTTACATCCGGTATTGGTGAGCCGTGCGGATCGGCTTTCGGATGACCGAGAAGTTCATCCATTTTCTCGAAAAACTGTGGCGAGTTAATATGCTCTACCTGTTCCGCAATTTCATGAACTTCTTCCCAGCCAAAACCCATTTTCTCGACCAAAAACATTTCAGTCAACCGATGCTTTCTGATGATTAACCCGGCTTCCCTCCTGCCTTTTTCAGTAAGTTTTACCGGCTTGTAACTTTCATAATGCACTAGTTTTTTAGTCGCCAGCTTCTTCATCATGCTGGTTACAGTTGGCATTTTAATATCAAGGCTTTTACTGAGTTCGTTTACACTCACCTCGCCTTTTTCGTTTGCCAGATTAAACAGTGCTTTAATGTAGTTTTCCTCGGTTTGCGAATTCATCTAACAAAGTTAAAAAGAATAAGAGGAAAATTAATTTGTTAGATTAGTCTAATATATTACTTTTGCAGTACTTCTTTTACAAAATGAGACTAAGTACACTTGTTTTCTTTTTATGTTTTTCCAAACTGCTTGGCGGTCAAATAGTGAGCGGCCGGGTTACTGATGCCAGCAATGGCAGCCCTTTGCCCTGGAGTTTGATTCGCGTTTCAAATTCAACAATTGGCAGTTATGCTGCGGCTGATGGTTCTTTCACACTTAATATTCCTCAAGATCAGAAACCAAAAACATTAATCGTTAGTCATATTGGCTATAAAGCTGATACAATAAGCATTTCAGCCAATCAAAGCTATTACGATATACGTTTGCAGCTTGGACAATCATTAAACCCGGTAGTCATTACCGGAACCATGAAACCGGTAACCCGCTCCGA
>CALRTD020000272.1:0-6369 GCA_943371015.1 Synechococcus sp. UW140
CGGATTGAAGGTATGAAAGAGATTACCCGTATTGATATGATCGGGGCACTCTCACGCGAGATCACGGTGGATGTGGATATGTACAAGATGCAAGCCGCGCAGCTTACCATTGGCGATATTTCGCGTGCGGTTGGAATGGAAAACCTTAACATTTCGGGTGGTGATGTGACTACCGATGGTGTTAAACGCACGCTGGTTGTTCGCAAAGAATTTAAAGATGTTGAAGAACTCCGCAATGTGGTAATCGGTTCTCAGGCCGGCGCTCTCGTTTACCTGAAAGATGTTGCCGACGTTACCGATGGTTTTGAAGAACAGCAAAGCTTTGCTCGTCTCAACGGCAAAAACGTAATCACACTTAACGTTGTAAAACGTGCGGGTGAAAACCTGATCGAAGCATCAGACAAGATCCACAAAGTTGTTGATGAAATGCGTGCATCAGGTGCTTTGCCAAAAGACCTCGATGTTTCGTTTACCGGCGAACAGGCCGATGCAACCCGCGTAACACTGCACGACCTCATCAATACAATCATTATTGGTTTCGTGCTTGTAGTTATTGTACTCATGTTTTTCATGGGGGCAACCAACTCATTCTTCGTGGCGCTTTCGGTTCCGCTTTCAATGGCAGTGGCGTTTATTGTGCTGTACACAATGGGCTTCACGCTGAACATGATTGTACTTTTTGCGTTCCTGCTTGCACTCGGAATTGTTGTTGACGATGCCATTGTGGTAATCGAAAACACGCACCGTATATTTACCGAACACAAAAACATCGGCATTGTAAAAGCCGCTAAACTGGCCGCGGGTGAGGTGTTTCTGCCTGTACTTTCCGGTACACTCACCATGCTGGCTCCGTTTATTCCGCTTGCCTTCTGGAGTGGTATCATCGGTAAGTTCATGATCTTCCTGCCAATCACGCTTATCATTACACTGCTTGCTTCACTGCTTGTTGCTTATATCATTAACCCGGTATTTGCGGTTCAGTTCATGCGCCACTACGAACCTGCCGAAGCGAAAAACAACGCCTGGCCGCGCTGGCTCAAACGCTTTACCATTGTGGCACTCGGCCTTGCTGCGATAAGTTATGCATCGCAATCGTTTGGTGTGGCCAACTTCACCGTGTTTATTTTGCTCATGGTTCTGCTGCACCATTATGTGCTGCGCCGCAGTATTTTCTCGTTCCAGGATAATATCTGGCCGCGTGTGCGCGAATGGTATGGCCGCCGCCTTACCTGGTCAGTAAACCATCCGATTGTTATTCTCGTTTCAACAGTCGTGCTGTTCTTTGTTTCCATCTTCCTCGTGGTTGTACGGCAGCCGGCAGTAGAGTTCTTCCCCACTGCTGATCCGAACTTTGTGTACACCTACATCAAAATGCCGGTAGGAACCGATCAGCAGAAAACCGATTCTATTGCAAGCATTGTTGAGAAGCGCGTTACCGAAATTGTAAAAGGTGATATGGACGTGGTGAAATCAGTAATCACCAACGTAACCATTGGTACCGGCGACGGACAAGATCAGGATCAGTCGCCGCACCCGGAGCGTGCAAAAGTTTCGGTTGCATTTGTAGAGTTTGCAAAACGTAACGGCAAATCAACCAAAGACATTCTGATTCGCATTCAGGATGAAATGCAAAAGCTCCGTATTCCGGGTGCGCAGATTTATGCTGAACAGGAGCAAGGCGGTCCGCCGGTTGCAAAACCCATCAGTATTGAAATCAGCGGCGATAACCTGACCGATCTTGTTGTTACTGCTGATTCACTCAAGCAGTACCTCAACAAGTTTGATATTGCCGGCGTTGATAATCTCCAGTCGGATGTAGTGGCCAGTAAGCCTGAAGTCGTGTTCTCGGTTGATCGTGAACGTGCCAACCGCGAAGGTGTTTCGGCCTACAGCATTGGTATGGAAGTACGTAACGCCGTATTCGGTGCCGAAGCTTCGAAGTTCCGTGATGATAACGACGAATACAAAATCATGGTGCGTTACAAGCCGGAGCAGCGCAAAGACATCAATGCGCTCAAAAATCTCAAGCTCACCTACCGTGATATGAACATGGGCGGTATGATCCGCAACGTTCCGCTCTCATCGTTTGCTGATGTGAAATACGAATCAAGTTTCGGTGCTGTAAAACGCAAAGGACAAAAACGTATCATCACACTCGAATCAAACGTGCTGCCCGGCTACGATCCTAATCAGGTTGTACTTAACATCAAAGCACAGGTTGACGGATTTACCGGAAAACGTGCAGGTGTTGAAATCAAAATGGGCGGACAACAAGAAGAACAGGCCGAAACAGCCTCGTTCCTTGGCGGTGCGCTCATGGCTTCAATGGGTTTGATTCTGCTCATTCTTACACTTCAGTTTAACTCAGTAGGAAAACCGCTCATTATTATGAGTGTAATTTTCTTCAGCATCATCGGTGTATTCCTCGGTCTCGGAATTTTTGGCGATGCTGTTTCTATTGTAATGACAGGTGTGGGAGTTGTTGCACTTGCAGGCATTGTCGTCCGAAACGGAATTCTGGTCGTTGAGTTCATCGACATTCTCCGCGAGCGCGGCATGGACGTGAAAGATGCCATTATTGAAGCCGGTAAAACACGTATGACACCTGTACTGCTTACTGCAACAGCTACAATTCTCGGTCTCATTCCGCTGGCGATTGGTCTCAATATCGACTTTGCCACCATGTTCTCCGAATTCAATCCGCACATCTTCCTCGGCGGCGACAGTGTTGCTTTCTGGGGTCCGCTTTCGTGGACAATGATTTACGGATTGAGCTTTGCAACAGTACTTACACTTATCGTATTACCGGTGCTTTATCTGGTTGCTTACCGTACCAAGCGGATGTTCAGCAAAAAGAAAACCATCGATCCGCATAGCGCTGCCGACGAAGCAGTTGCATCAATTTCAGATTCGATCAGCTAAGGAAGTTTTTCCTCTGCTGTGAAATTTGAGGGTGAAGGAAGAAAAGACCCGTCTGCGTTATGCAGCGGGTCTTTTCGTTTTTGGTAAACGATCATCTGTATGAAATGTATTCTCTGATGAATATCATTAACAGGAACTACAAACCAAGCTCTGTTCGGCCTACCTTGCAAATTATGAAACAAACAGCATGGCTTTTCCTGCTTGCAGTTATTGCCTCCTGCGGTGGAAGCAAAGAAACCGTTCGTGCGCAGCGTCGTGATCTGACGCAGGCCATTTACGCATCGGGCAAGCTTTATCCGAAGAACGACTACAAAGTGTTTGCGCGCCTGCCCGGCTACGTGCAGGAAGTGCATGTGCGTGTAGGTGATACGGTGCGCATCGGTGATCCGCTCATTACCATACGCAGCGAAGTGAGTTCTATTAATGTTGATGTTGCGCGCAATCAGTATCAGCTGGCGCAAAACAATGCAGCAGAATCAGGCCCGCTGCTGCGCACGCTGCACGAAGATGTGGACGCTGCCCGCTCAAAATACATGCTTGATTCAACCACAGCTGCGCGTTATGCTAATCTGCTGCAGCAAAATGCAACTTCAAAGCAACAGGCCGATCAGGCGCGCACGCAGTTTGAAATTTCGCGTGCAGCCTGGCAGAAATCACAAGCCAATTTGCAAAATACCCGCGCCCGCCTGCGCACCGAAAGCGAAAACGCCCGCCTGCAGCTTGATGCACAAACCTCAAACCGCAGCGACTATGTGGTTACTGCTGCCGTTGCCGGACGCGTTTATGATGTTGTGCCCAAGGTTGGTGATTTGGTGAACTCACAGCAAGCCCTGCTCGAAATTGGCGATGCATCCAGCTTTGAAGTTGAACTGAGTGTTGATGAAACCGATGTATCACTGCTGAAAGATGCACAGCAGGTCATTTATTCGATTGATGCGTATGAGAGCACCGCTTTCAACGGAAATCTGGTTGAAGTATATCCGCGCATCAGCTCCGGAAATAAAACAGCGCGGGTGATAGGCTCAATTACTATCCCGAAAGAAATGCAGGTGTTTGCCGGTCTTTCTGTTGAAGCCAATATTGTAATTGCCGAACGCAAAAACATTCTCGTCATTCCGCGCGAGTATTTGCAGTCTGACAATACCGTTAAAGTAAAAGGCAAAGATGCCGCAGTGCCTGTAAAAACAGGTGTTTCCGATTTGCAATTTGTAGAAATAGTTTCGGGCATCACCGAACAGGATGAACTAGTAAAATAATCACATGAGCTATCGCCGGCATCCTGTTTTTCGCATTGCCATTACGCACCTTGTTTCCAAGAAGCGGCAAACGATTGTAGCCATGCTGGGTGTTACATTTGGCATTGCTATTTTTATTTTTCAGGCCGGACTCATGTCAGGCTTTCAAAGCACATTTATTGATCAAACAGTAAACACCTCGGCCAATGTGCGCATCTATAACGATGTGCAGGAGCAGCGTCCTTCGGTACTTGAAAAATTCGGAGAAAAAGAAAACCACTGGTACCTCGTGCGTAATCAAAAACCGAGAGAGCAGGAGCAGAACATCAAGAACGGAAGGCAGATTATGCAGATTCTTGAAAAGCATCCTGAGGTAAAAGGCATTTCTCCGTTTATCGGCGCTCAAACTATTTTCAGACTCGGTTTGGCGCAGGTAGCAGGGCGCGTTGCCGGAGTTGACATTGAAAAAGAGAATGCTGTTTTTAACGTGGAGCAATACATTGTGCAGGGCGATTTGCGAAGATTAGAAACCATCAACAACGGCATCATTCTCGGCTCCGGACTTGCCGAAAAATTGGGCGCAAAGCTCAACGATAATATGACGGTGACTTCGCCGCGCGGCGTTACACTCGACATGAAAATTGTAGGCATTCACAAATCCGGAATTACCGAGCTTGATAACAATCGCGCTTACATCAGCATTTACAACGGACAAAAATTGCTGATGGTTGATGGTTCGTACATTACCGATCTGAACATCAAACTCCGCGACATCAGCAAAGCAGCACAACTTGCCGCCGAATTTCAGGAGCGTTTCGGCTACAAGGCGCAAGACTGGGAAACCGCCAATGCCAGTATTTTCAGCGTATTCAAGATTCAGAACATGGTTACGTATCTCATTATCGTTTCGATATTGATTGTATCGGGCTTCGGTATTTTCAATATTCTGATGATGATTATTTACGAGAAGATGCCCGACATTGCCATACTGAAAGCCACCGGTTTCCGCAGTCGCGATATACGGCAGATATTCCTGGCCGAATCGCTGATTATTGGCATACTTGGTGGTTTGCTCGGATTAATTGTCGGCTTTCTGTTGCAGAAAATTGCCGGCAGCATTCGCATGGATGTAAAAGGTTTTGTTGAAATGGAGTATTTGCATTTCAATACGTCGCCTTCATTCTATGCGTTTGCTTATCTGTTTGGGTTGGTGGTAACTGCGCTTGCCGGTTACTTTCCCGCCCGCAAAGCTGCCCGTGTTGACACTATTGACATTATCCGCAGCAAATAACCGGGGCATGGAAAAGAAAGCAATTATCCGTACGCAAAACCTCAGCAAAATCTTCCGCGATCCGGTTGATTTTCAGGCGCTGAAAAATGTCAACATCCGTATCAACGAAGGCGAGTTTCTGTCGATCATCGGCTCATCGGGCAGCGGAAAGTCCACACTACTTTACGTCCTTTCTACACTCGATACCGATTACGAAGGCCAGATTTTCTTTGAGGAAAACGAGCTCGGCAAAATGAACAGCAACCAGCTTTCCGATTTACGCAACGAGAAAATCGGGTTCGTATTTCAGTTTCACTACCTGCTGCCCGAGTTCACCGTTATCGACAATGTAATGCTGCCCGCGCTCAAACTTGGCCGCTACAGCGAAGAGCAGGTCCGCCACAATGCCACCGAAAAGCTAAAACTACTTGGCCTCGAAGATCAGGCGCACAAGAAAGCCAACAAGCTCTCCGGCGGCCAGCAGCAGCGCGTAGCCATTGCCCGCGCCCTCATCAACGAACCCCGCATCATTTTCGGCGACGAACCCACTGGCAACCTCGATTCAAAAAACGCACAAACCGTGTTCGAGATTTTTCAGGAGCTGAAAGTGAAGTACAACCAAACTATTGTTATTGTGACGCACGATATGAATTTTGCGAATCAGACAGATCGGTTGATTAGGTTGAAGGATGGGGAAGTGGTGGCGGAGTGAGTTTGTATTCTCAGGTGAGGGGATTATTGTTTATTCGATAAACAATTTCGTGGTGAAACTACCTGCTTCTGTTTCTATTGAAACAAAGTAAATCCCCGCCGGCTCATCAATCTGACAGCTTATGATTTGTGCTTGGTTAAAGCGTTGTGTGCTGATTAATCTGCCATGTACGTCGTTGATTCTGACTATTGAATACGTATGCGTCATACCAAGATCAATAGAGAAAAAAT
>CALRTD020000273.1:0-6363 GCA_943371015.1 Synechococcus sp. UW140
AAAGCTGATTGCTGAAAAAGAAAAAACGCCTGCAATGCCCAAACCGAAAAAGGATGTGGCCAGCAAGAGCATGGCGAAGAGCAATGCCCCAAAGGTGAAAGCTCAGGGAGTACGTAAAACCGGATCAGCCTGATCCGGTTTTTTTCTACATACAAGTTCAATTTTTTGATTGAAGAGAAAATGGAAGTGCTGAATCCTCTGCGCCTGCAGCGTAATTTTCTGCCGCAGCAACTCTCGTTTAACTCATGGGGCGAGATCGAACCCTTTTTCCGCTCACTGGCCGAACGAACAATCAGTTCAACTGATGAGTTCATGAAATGGCTTGAAGATGTAAACGAACTTGAGTCCGTTTTTTCGGAAGAAATGGCCTGGCGGTATATTCGCTCAAGTATCAACACTGCTGATACAAGCGCTGAGGATGCCTACGAGTTTTTTGTTTCTGAAATTGAACCCAATGCTTCGCCATGGTTCAATCGCTTCAATCAAATTATCGACGCCTCTCCGTTCCGCGATCAGCTTGATCCGGCCTTGTATGGTATTTTCCTGCGCAGTGTACGCAACGATATTGCTATTTACCGCGAAGAAAACATTGCACTGTTTACAGAAATTGATAATCTGAAACAGCAATACGGAAAAATTGCCGGTGCAATGAGCATCGAGCACGAAGGCCGGGAACTTACACTCCAGCAAGCAGTACGTCTTGTGCAAAGTCCCGACCGCAGTTTGCGTGAACACATCTGGCGCAGCATCTGGCATCGTCGTCTCAGCGATCGTGAAAAGCTGGATGAACTTTTCGATAAACTTTGTGCTTTGCGGCAGCAAGTTGCTGCAAATGCAGGTTTTGTAAACTACCGCGATTATTCGTTTGCCGCACTCGGCCGCTTCGATTACACACCTGCCGATTGTTTTGCGTTTCACGATGCAATTGCTGAAGAAGTTGTTCCTTTTCTCGGAAAACTGAACGAACACCGCCGGCAAAAATTAGAATTAAATCAGCTCCGTCCCTGGGACATGGATGTTGATCCGGATGGGAAAGCTCCGCTGCATCCGTTTTCAGGCGGTGCTGATTTGCTTGCCAAAACATTTGAATGTATCCAAGCCGTTAAACCTGAGTATGCAGGTTATCTCCGGCAAATGAATGACCTCGGGCATTTCGATCTCGATTCGCGCATTGGTAAAGCGCCCGGCGGTTATAACTATCCGCTGGCCGAATCGGGTGTGCCGTTTATTTTCATGAATGCATCCGGAACACAAAGCGATGTCACCACAATGGTGCACGAAGCCGGTCACGCCATTCATTCGTTTCTGATGAATGATCTTCCGCTCAATGCTTTCCGCAACACACCTTCTGAAGTTGCCGAACTCGCTTCGATGAGCATGGAACTCATTTCTATGGAACACTGGCAATCGTTCTACACAACCGAAGAGGATTACCGCCGTGCACGCCTCCGTCAGCTCGAACATACACTGGAAACATTGCCCTGGGTGGCTGCAGTTGATGCTTTTCAGCATTGGGTGTACGAGCATCCCGCACATACGGCCGAAGAACGCTCGCAGGCCTGGAAAATGATCTACAGCCGCTTTGTGCTGCCCGGTGTAAACTGGGACGGACTAGAGCCTGTGTTTGCAAACAATTGGCACAAGCAGTTACACATTTTCGAAATTCCGTTTTATTATATCGAATACGGAATGGCGCAACTTGGTGCATTGGCTGTTTGGCGTAATTATCGCCTCAATCCGGCCAAAGGATTAGAAGGCTATGAGCAGGCGCTTAAGCTTGGTTACACGCGCTCCATTGGCGAGATTTATGCTGCTGCCGGGATTCGATTCGATTTTTCAAGAGAATACGTACGTGAGCTGGTCAGCTTTACAGCAAATGAAATAACCGAACTTAGTAAATAAACTAATCGCACATACAATGTTCTCTCTTCCTCAGCCCGGATCATTCAATGCTTATCTGCAGAACTATATCGGACTTGTTCCCGGTAACGATCCCCTGCAGGTGCTAAAAGAGCAGGTACTCGATTTTAAAGCGATGTTATCTGAGATTTCTTTCGAGAATGAAGATTACCGTTATGCAGAAGGCAAGTGGAGTGTTAAAGAGCTTGTAGGACATATTATTGATACCGAACGCATTTTTGCCTATCGTGCGCTGGCCATTGCTCGCGGCGAACAGCAAGGGATTCCGGGCTACGATGAAAATCTTTACGCGGCAGAAGGCCGATTTGATAAGCGCACACTGTATGACCTCGCGCATGAATACGGAACTGTGCGCGAAGCTTCGATTACACTTTTCCGATATATGGATGCTGATGTTCTTACACGTCAGGGTACAGCCAACGGAAATCCGTTAACTCCGCTTGCGTGTTTATGGGTAATTGCCGGACATCAGATTCATCACGAGAATGTACTGCGTGAGCGCTACGGAAAAGTATTGTTTTCCTGAGCCGTGCAGTTATGCCTTTGCAGATAATTTTATTGCCGGTTTTGTGAGGTGAACAAACCGCCACAAAAAGCCTCCTGAACTAACAATCAATCCAAAAATAAAGCCGAGCCACACACCGGTTGCTCCAAGTCCTGCGGTAACACAAAGCAGGTAGCTCGATGGTAAGCCAACCACCCAGTAGGCTGCAAAAGCAATGTAGCCGGGTACTAAAGTATCTTTAATACCGCGCAGTGCACCTTGTGCAGTTACCTGAATACCATCAAACAACTGGAAAGCTGCACCGATAAGTAAAAGAGTTGCTGCGGCACTGATTACATCCGCATTTTGATTAAAAATTGCCGGCAGTTGTTTATTGAAGAGTATAAAACACAGAGCTGCCGTACACATAACACAAAGTGCAATAAGTACAGCACTCATCCCGGCGCGGCGCACATTGCGCAGTTCACCAAGCCCGAGGAAATGCCCGGTTCTTATAGTTGCAGCTGCACCAAGCCCGCTCGAAACTAAATAAGTCATTGAGGCCAGAAGGAGCGCAGTACGATGTGCTGCAAGTTCTGCTGTTCCCGGAATAAAGAAAGCCGGCATCGCAAAAGCACCTACTTCCATAGCAAACATTACACCTGCCGGAATGCCTATTTTCAGCTGGCTGCGTACTAAAGTCCATTCCCAGATTTTAGGTAAAATCCGAAGCCGGTAAGCACGATAACGCAAACTCAACCGCACATACAAAAACATGGCAACGGCCATTGACGTTCTGGCAATAAATGTAGCCCAGCACGAACCCATTACACCAAGTTTCGGGAAACCCCAATTGCCAAAAACAAAGATCCAGTTCAGTAAAATATTGAGCAGATTACCGGCAATAGAAATGACCATAGCTGTTCGTGTATCTGACATGCCTTCTGCAAATTGCTTGAAGGTGAAAAACACACTCAGCGGAATCATAGAAAGTATGGTTACATTCAAAAAGCGGATAGCAATATCCGTTACCTCAGCCGGTTTATCTGCATATCGAAGAAGGGGTGAACTAAAACTAAGTACGGCAAACAGAATAATTGAAATACATACATTAAGTACCAGCGAATGCTGAAGATGTTTGCTGATGGCAGTATTGTTACCTTGTGCTGCTGCCTCGGCTACAATTGGCGTAAGTCCGTAAGAAATACCGATGAGCAATACCAGTATAAAGTGATAAACAGCAAATGATAAACTGATGGCTGCCTGAGCTTCAGTACGTTCAGGAAGCTGACCTACAAAGTAATTGTCCGTAAGATCAACAAAAACATTACCAACATTACTCAAACAAACAGGTATTGCCAATGAGAGTAATGATGTGAAATGTTTTGACCACGGAGTTACTGTTTGCAGCATGTGCGCAAAGGTAAGTGCTTAATTCACTAAATTTAATTTATACAGTCATCACCGCTGATTATTCTTTTGTTTGCACCCGTTTTGCCTGATATAAACAGAGTTTCAGTTTCAGGTCTGCTCTGCGAAAAGTACCTCAGCGCGTACCTGGAAAAAGATTTTGTAGTTGAGAATTGTGCTGACAGACAAATGAAATGAACACATAAACATAACTGCCGATAATTAAATCAATAGTTCACGAATGCCTGATAATGCCGGGTGTTTGTTTTAACACAAAACAGTACTATTAATAATGATCAAGCCCTGCATATTGTGTAACTTGCAGATACAATAGATGCAGCAATGACAAAACGATTTATTTATCTGTTAATTATAATTTTCGCAGCCTGTATTACGGTTGAGTGGTCAGGTATTCATTCGGCCTGGGCAGGTGAGCGTGAACTGGTAAGCAAAGACAAGAAGAAGAAAAAGAAGAAGAAAAAAAAGAAGTCGGCCAATGCAAAACCTCAAACGGAAAAAGAGAAAGCAAAAGCCAAAAAAGTAGAGGAGCGAAAGCAACGCAAGCGCGACAAGAGTGTAGCTAAAGTTCAGAAAGAACGCGAAAAGAAAAATAAAAAGCAGCAGGCCGAAATGGATAAACAAAAGCCTGTTTACACCAAATGTGATAGTACAGATCTGGTGCGTACTTCAAAAGATTCGATGCTTTTGGTAAAATACCTCAAGACTTATCGTTCGCTTGGCGGGGTATGTTATATCATTCATCTCCAGCAAATGGCGCCAATCAAAAAGACCGGCGATGCCAACTACTATGTGAAGATGAAGAAAACATCAGACAAACGTGAAATCGCGAACTGGAAAACCTATTTGTATTGCCCAATCGGAAAACCAAACGGAACTATAGTACTGCTTTCTGCCGAAGGTGATACCATACAGCAATGCTCGTATCAGGATGAACGAAAACACGGTAGTATGATCTATTTCGGGAAGGGTGGAAAAATTGCCTATCAGGAAGAATATATAAATGACATTAAAGCAGCCGATATTGAAAAAGAAGAGTAATCGGATGAGTGTTGAGTTATTTTCACTTTTAAGAAGTGCGGAAATATTTAATCGTTTGTAAATACCTTATGTCTGAAGGTGTTTAGGCTATTGTTTTACAGCTTATTCTATTGATTTTATTGAAGTCTGTTAATAAATAGTAATCGCGGCTATTGAATAGATTAATAATATCGTATTCTCAGGTTTATACTTTCTGAAGATTCAGAGAATACATTTACCGTGTTACTAAAAAACATCATCATGAAAAAAATTACTCTCGCAGCGGTAGCTGCATTAATGTCTATTGCCGGCAGTGCACAGCTTACGGTAGATCAGCAACTTGATAATGCTGTTTTTGCTGCTGAAAACATTCAGCAAAATGTTCAGACTGCTCGCTCAGTGAGCGACAACCTCGCGCTGCAGATTGTAGTGAATGCACCCGATGCAAATCAGTTTTACAACACTATTGTACCCGCGCTGAATGGTACACTTGATGAGGCTGACAACGCCATTTACTGGGCCAACGAAGCCCGCATACAGTCCGGAGATGCTTTCGGTATCGACGGAGTTATTGATATTGCTGTTGAAGTTCAAAATCAGCAGAGCATTGCACTTGATCTAAGCAATCAAATTAAAACAGCTGTTGAGAACGGAAATAACACCAATGCACTTAATCTTATTGCATCGCTCAATATCGTTCTCAACTTTCAGGAAAGTCTTGCTAACGATCTTATTTCTGTTGTCGAGGAAATTCGCACAAACTATGTTCCTGTTTATAATGTATGTATTCGCATTGTAAACAATCAAGGTACAGAAGTGCCGGCGAACGATCTTTTTGGTTATTACGCCTACAATAATTCAACAGGCGAATATTTGTATCCTGATAATCAGGAAGGAACTTGCTTTACTTCTCTGCCTGCCGGTACATACACATTTGATGCATTCGACGGTTATTTCAGCGGTGCTGTAGAAGTTACCGTTACGCTTTCTCAAAGCCTGGTTAATGCTCAGGGAGTTATTGTTGTTGATCTCGTTTATTGGTCAGAATAATCAGCAATTCAACAATAGGGAATCGGCTGCTTAACGATGTTGAGCAGCCGATTTTTTTATAGGTTTTTATCCATTCTTTTGTAAAAGAACATACACGTACCAATCAAAAATAATCCGATAAAAATATCGAGATAGCTTAGCCGGTCGAGTAATATCTGTAAAATAACATTCATCAGCACGGTGTAAGTGTACAGATGAACACCCCATCGCTTTAAGCTCCAGATACCAATCAATGCAATGAACTGCAAACTAACTACCAATCCGAGAAGCGGGGGATAAAAAGCGCCTGCATGTTTAACGGCGGGAGAAAGTACGCCCGAGAAGCCGATGAGTGTCCATGCAAAGTGAATAACACAAATAACAGTCAGCAGCCTTGGCCGTTCGCTGAGATAACCGTGCGTATGATTATAAGGTATTTTTCCTGAATCACTCATGCGTTGCTGCGAATGGCCTCTACCGGA
>CALRTD020000274.1:0-6352 GCA_943371015.1 Synechococcus sp. UW140
CTCGAAAATTATAGTGACAAGGCTATGACGACATATAACAAGTAACCTAAATGACAGAAAAAGAAAAAATATTTGGCAAAATTGACAAGATTATTGAGACTGTTGACCGTTTCAAAATTGAGCCAATATTTAGCGAAGAAAAAAGTAGACGACAAAATAAAACCGTATCGACTTTACTTGATGACAGTGAGATTTTAAGAATACTTTCTCATTTAATCGCTTTTAGCCAGAACTCAAATTCTGAAATTGTTGAACAAGTTATTAAATCAGGAAATTTTGATAAAGCATTTGAGGACTTTAAAATTGACGAGGTTGTAAAACTAAACCCATGCAATATTGCTGACGAACATTGGATTTCAATAAAAGGTATAAGGCAACAAGCAAAAATTTTTCACATTATAAGTTTGGCGAGGAAAATAAACAAAATTGGCTCATTTTCAGACATACTAAATCAGACAAATATCCCAACGACAATTAAAACGGAAAATGATATCCAAAAATTTTGGGTTGAGTTTGACAACCTTTTGGCAACATTGAAAAATTATAAAATTCCATTTTTTCAATCTACAACTTCATTGCTTCATTTCCTATTAGTAAGTGGATATGACTGTATAAAACCAGACTTAGTTGTAATGAAAGTTGCTAAAAAGTTGAATATTGTTGACAACATTAAGGGTGACATAAATTTCAGAAAAACAGTTAGATTTATTCAAGAATATTCAGTTGACAGAAAATTTAGACCTTCAATCATTGACTTTTATTTTCTAATTGACGAGGGACAAATGGGTGCTAAAAAATTTGTAAATCTTAACTTTTATAAAAAAACGAAATGACAACAACTAACAAATAAAATCAGTCACTAATAATAGTTTTGCAAAAGTGGGAGGGCTTCTATGAAAATGAAGCGCAAACATAAAGCTTTGTGCATCTAATGATTTTTTATACCAAAAATCCCCGCCTTCGGCAAACATCAAACCGTTAACAATCAAAACACAACACACCATTATAATAACCCCATTATGAGAACATATATTTTTGTACTCGTTACTTTTTCACTGCTACTATACAATTGCAATTCAACAACAACTACTAAAATTGCTGCATTAAAACCTCAGAACAAGGCTTTTACTATTCAATCGTTCAGCAAAATAATAGTTAAAAGAGTAAAAGCTAAATACGATACATTAATCCCAATTTTTGATGGCTTATTTATCACGTACCATCAAATCGACAGCATTCATTATTCAGATCATTTAAAAAAATTGACAACTGACGATGGAGAGTATTTTATTCCGGATCAATTCACCACAAACAAAGCTAAAAAATGGGGTGTAATTGATAGTTTAGGGAAGGTGATCGTACCTTTTATTTGTGACGGAGTAAAAGAAATTTCAGACCATAAAGGAATTGCATCCGTATTTTCAACCAGCTTCTCACTAAACACTGGGATCCCCAGATATAAATACTTTGGCAACTACTATTTCTTTAATAAATCAGGGTTATTGGCTGAAACCAAAAAAGAGTTTGATATAACAATTACATTCATTTCAGACTTTCATGATGCAGAATTTGTTATTCAACAAGGGCCTGAGTTTTATTTACCAACTGAGTACAGAAAAGTAATACAATAGAAGTAAAAGAGAAAAATTCTTACTCAAGTAAAAACATACAAAACGTGTTTAACACTACTCCATGAAAATAACCCCAAAAGCATGAAAGTTTACAGTATCAAAAAGACCTCCAATTTATCAATCGAAGAAATTATCACTGATATAAATAAAGGCGGAAAATTTATTTCTTATGGCTACTGCGTATCAATAGTTGCACTCACATTCAGGCTTACTTCTTCTCCTTATTTTATAAAATCAACAGAACTGCCTTCCAAATACAGACTCAAATACAACATACTGTCGTTACTTTTTGGTTGGTGGGGCTTGCCCTGGGGACCAATTTATACTTTAGAAATGGCACGATTGAATTAGAAAAAAGGAGGCATTGATATAACCGAAGAAATTCTTGAAAAAATAATCCAACAACATGCAATCGATACACACAAAACAAAACTTGATACCGATCTTACAATAACCTATACTGCCGAAGAATTAACCGACTAATCAACAACAAATCACTTTTCACTTTACACCTTTCACTTTACACTTCAACAACAAGTCCATCAAAGGCTATAAACACATTCTCCGGCAACTCTGCCTGCACCACATCATGCAGCCCCATCTGATGCGAAATGTGTGTGAAATACGCTTTCTCCGGCTTCAAATCCTGAACAACTTCAACCGCTTCGGTGAGGGTGAAATGTGAAATATGTGGTTCGCGCCTCAGTGCATTAAGGACTAACACTTTGCAGCCGCGAATTTTTTGTCGTTCGGCTTCGTCAATCCGATTGGCATCGGTGATATACACAAAATCGCCCACGCGGAAGCCGAATACCTGCAGCTTGTGGTGAAATACTTCAACCGGCAAAAACGGAATACCGACTACATCAAACGACGCATTTTCAAACGCAATAAGATCGATTTGCGGAATGCCGGGGTATTGCGGGGTTTCAAAAATATAGGCAAACTCGCGGCGAATGGCTTGCTGAACGCGCGTTGTAGCGTAAACAGGCATCACCATATCGTTCAGGAAATTGTAGGCACGCACCTCATCTAATCCGGCCAAATGGTCTTTGTGTTCGTGTGTGAACACCACAGCATCCAGCACGCGCACATCGTGCTTCAGCATTTGCTGACGAAAATCGGGGCCGGTATCAATTACAATGGTTTTGCCGTTTTCCTCAAGCAGCACCGAAGTCCGCAACCTTTTATCGCGTGCATCGGCCGAATTGCATACCGGACACGGGCAGCCAATAACTGGAACGCCCATAGAAGTGCCGGTGCCGAGGAATGTAATACGCAATGTGTTTCGGGTTACTGCCGTAAAGTTACGTGTTGCCCGCATTCGTGCGTCGTGTGTTTGTTGGTTAATTGTACATTTATATCGGCCGGGCATTTATTCCGGCGCCAGCGTATGAACATCCGATTTATGGGCGCAGCCCGCACTGTTACCGGCAGCCGCCATTTGCTTACTGTGAATAACCACCAGATCCTGCTCGACTGCGGACTGTTTCAGGGCAAAAACGAAGGCGGGATCAACCGCAATATCAGTTTCGGATTTGATCCGCATCAGGTACACTGCGTGATTCTTTCGCATGCACACATCGACCACAGCGGAATGCTGCCGCGTCTGGTGCGTGAAGGTTTCAGCGGAAAAGTATATTGCACACCGGCCACTGCCGATTTGTGCCAGATTATGCTGCTCGACAGCGCCCGCATTCAGGAAAACGATGTGCGCTATGTAAACAAACGCCGGCAGAAACGCGGACAAAAATCAATCGAGCCGCTGTACAGCGAAGACGATGTACGCGAACTCCTGCGCCTGCTCGTGAAAGTGCCTTACGATACCGACTGGACTGTGAGCAAAGGCGTGAGTTTCCGCTTTACCGATGCCGGGCATATTCTGGGCAGCGCCGCGGTGAGTTTAACGCTTACCGAAAACGAGCGCACCGTGAAATTAGCGTTCACCGGCGATGTGGGGCGTTTTCACGATCTTATTTTGCGCGAACCGCAGCCGTTTCCGCAGGCCGATATTATTCTCTGCGAATCGACCTACGGCAACCGTTTGCACGATACCACCGAAGACTCGGCCGCGCAACTGCTTGAAGTGGTACGACACACCTGCGTGGAGAAAAAAGGCCGGCTGCTGATTCCCAGTTTCAGCCTCGGGCGCACACAGGAAATTGTGTACACCCTCGACCGCATGAAGAGCGCCGGACTCCTGCCCCCGATTCCGGTATTTGTGGACAGTCCGCTTTCAACCAATGCAACGGAAATCATGCGCAAGCATCCCGAAAACTTCAACGAAGACATTCTGAAATACATGGAAACCGACCCCGATCCATTCGGATTCAACGGTCTCGAGTACATTCAGGAAAAAGAAGCATCGCAGGCACTCAACTACGAAGAACGGCCGTGCATCATTATTTCGGCATCCGGAATGCTCGAAGCCGGACGCATCAAGCACCACGTTAAACACGGCATCAGCGACGAGCGCAACACGATTTTAATTGTAGGCTATTGCTCGCCCGGCACATTGGGTTCGGCTTTGGTTGGCGGCGCAAAAGAAGTCCGCATTTTTGGCGAGCCGCACGAAGTAAAAGCCGAGGTTGTTCGCATCGGCTCCTACAGCGCCCACGCCGACCGCAACGAGCTGCTTGATTTTCTGAAATGCCAGGATCCGGGAAAAGTAAAACACGTTTACTTAGTACACGGCGAAACCGAAGCGCAAAACGAGTTTTCGAAATACTTGATTGAAACGGGTTTCAGAACGGTTTCGGCGCCGGAATTTGGAGATAAAATTGAACTTTAAGCATAATAAAACAAAATCGTAACCCTGAAATACAGCGAAGGTGTGCTTTAGGAATATCACAATGAGCGTAAGAGCCTGATTAAATTTCTTTCTCTGGCTTTGTTATGGCTTATTTTTCCTCATCCTGCCCCGATGAAAAATCGGTGCGTTTTTTGCCGATATTCTCCCACTATCGCCTTTCCCGCTTGCATGCGGGAAGACTTATCTGAGAAAAAAGTCCTCATAGCAATTCTCGAAAATGATATTTAAGCAAGCTATTATTCCGTTTCCCTGCATTGCCGAACTCAAAACTTTAGCCCAAAGTTGAGCGTACCCACATAAATAGGCACTTCCCCTTCGAAGTTGCGGATCGGATGCGGATTGCTTTGGGCAGCCAGGTAATACACCCCATGCTGCGAACTGATGTAAGGACTAACGTTGAGTTTCTCGCGCTTCTCTTTTTTCAGAAATTCCCAGCGATAGCCCGCCAGCAACCCTATTTCATAATCCCAGCTGGTGTAATTCTTCCCATCAATTACATTGTTCCGGTTATAGCCCGGCCCGAACGCCTGATACACTTCGGCATGCAAGCCTTTCCAGAAAAACTGCCGGTAGCCGAAAGTGAGTGCGTAATTGGCAAAATCACCTTCATCCTCGCGGAATTCAAATGGCCTGATGTGAAATCCCACATACGCATCGCCCGCCAGCTCATTTGTTCGCCAGGTTTCATAGGTTAGCTGTCCTTTGTAGATATTTCCCGGAAAGATGGGCCAGAGTAAATTCACTTCGGCGCCCCATTTCTTCACCGCCACGTTTTCAGTCTGTGCAAACAGTGCAGTGCATGCGGTGAGCCAGATTGTAACAAGTATTCCTGCCTTTTTCATTTGAACCATTTTTTGATTGTGAATAATGGCCCAAAATTGAGCAGGCAGTCAAACAAAACTCATTGACTCTGATCAATAAATAAATTAAAATGCCGGCCTGCTTATTGCCTTGCCCTGATGCGACTCAGTGTTTCGGGTTTAACGCCGAGGTAAGAAGCAAGCATATACTGAGGCACATCCTGCAACAGGCGAGAATTGCGGCTGAGCAATTCCTTGTAGCGGTCTTCGGGTGTGCTGTATAAAAAGGAATCGAGCCGTTTGGCCACCAGCAGATACAGGTTTTCGGCAATAAGCCGGCCCAGGCGTTCAATGCTTTTGTACTGCGCATAAAGCGCGTGCAGATCGCTTCGGTGAATTTTATAAACCACCGAATCACTCATCGATTCAATGCAATGATCGGAAGGCTGATGGGTAAGAAAGCTCCTGTAGTTGGAGACAAAATCGCCGGGAAAAAAGAAGGCGGTTACTTTTTCTTCGCCCTCCAGCATGTAGTAAAAGCGAAACATCCCCTCGCCAATGAATGCGATATAATCGCAATGCTGCCCTTCTTCCAGCAGAAACTGTTTTTTGCCGCAGGTTTCTTTTACAATTACCGCCGAAAAAGCTTGCCATTCCTCGTCATTCAGTTCAATAAATTTCGAAAAGTAAGTTCTGATCTGCTCCATGCGGTAACGTTTACTGATTGGATTGATGCGGCTTTCAAAGTTATGTGTTACGGCGCAACCGAGGCATTAATCTTCAATCGCATCAATGCCCTGATCTTTAAGCCGGGCCAGATTGGCTTTCATGGCGTCAATCTGTTCGCGCGGATGACTTTGCCACACGGTAACTTCCCCCACCACTTTAAACGGATGCTTGGAACGATAGGAAAGTGTGGGATTTCCCGGGAATTTTTTATCGGTAAGGTTCGGATCGTCTTCAATGGGGCCGGTGGCTTCTACCAGGTAAATACGTTCGCGTCCGTTGCCCTGCGCCAGTTCGGCACCCCACACCGCCGGGTCGAGCGTGGCAGTAAGGTAAATGTACTTTGCCTCGCGCGTGGCGTAATTCGAGCCAAATCCAACTTC
>CALRTD020000275.1:0-6330 GCA_943371015.1 Synechococcus sp. UW140
GCAAGTCAATAGCTGCTGTAAAAGGAACAGGACGGAGTTCGTTTATTTTCTGATTGATGCTGGCTTCAATAAGATCGCGGCTGACACCGGGTGCCGAAGCGGCCTGATGAAGTTGCAGTACGTTGAGCAACTTATCCTGAACATTGGTAAAATGTGTGCCGATAATAGCTGCGGCCTGTTCGTGTGAGATAATTTTACCGATACGATTCAGGCGGAACAGGGGAACAAAAACAAGCTTGGCAAGCACAACACCAGCTGCAGCCAGAAAGCCCCAGAACAATACTGTTCTGACTGCTGTATCAAACCGGGCAAAATACTCGAGAAGGGCAACCACCAAAAACCCGGTAAGCACCAAACCCGAAGCATACAGTAACCCGCGAATAAGCTGGTTTTTGTAATACTTGCGGATAAACTCATCGAGTTTTCCCAAAAGTAAATCGTAATGAGAGGCAGTGCTCATGCTTTCGGCGTGGGGGTTCAATCAAATATACGTCAATAACGCAGAAAATCTGATTTCGTTACTGATTTTAACAGATTTTCAGCCGCGGGCAACTTTCTGCAACCGTCCGAAAATTCCCAGCGGCAACTTTGGTCCGTATTTCGCCTGAAGAAAAAGCTCTCCGGTTGTCAGGTTTTTAACGTGTGCGGGCGTAAACAGGTTTTCGAGAATCATAGCTGAAAAACCGAGCGAATAGGCGTTGAGAATTAAAATGTGTTCGCGCTCATCCAGCAATTCGGTTACCGAAGAAACCATTTCACTGATTTGCTCTTCGAGTTTCCATTTCTCGCCGGCCGGGCCGTGACCATAGGCCGGAGGATCGAGAATAATGCCCTGATAACGGCTGCCGCGGCGCTGTTCGCGCTTTACAAACTTGAGCGCATCATCAACCAACCAGCGGATATTATCAAGGTCAGAAATGGTCATGTTCTCGTTTGCCCAGGTAACAACCTGCTTTACAGAATCAACATGCGTAACCTCTGCGCCCGAAGCCCTTGCTGCAAGCGTTGCGCCGCCCGTGTAGGCAAAAAGGTTGAGAAAGCGCGGCTGCTTTGTTTTCATGCCCTGCAGGCCGCTCTGGATAAAATCCCAGTTCACGGCTTGCTCCGGAAATACGCCAACGTGCTTGAAAGCGGTGAGCGCCATGCGAAGTGTTATGGTTTGTCCACCCGGCAATTCATACTTGATGTGCCAACGGTCGGGCATGTTTTTTTTCAGCTTCTTCCACGTTCCCGACGAACTGGTTTGCGGCTCAAACTTAACGTGCGCCATGCTCAGCCATTCTTTTTCAGAAAGTGCGCGCGGCCACACGGCCTGCGGTTCGGGTCTGATTGTTACGTACTGACCAAAGCGTTCGAGCTTTTCGAAGTTGCCGCAATCGAGCAGTTCGTAGTCTTTCCAGCGGGAGGGTGTGAGCAGAAGCATTGGCGCAAAGATAAACGAGATACCCCACAAAAAAGCGGACTCCGGTAAATCCGAAATCCGCTGCTGGTAATAACCGGGGTATATATATCAATGCTGTACCACTAGGCGCTGTGTAGTGGTTGTTCCGCCGCTGATAAACTGTATCAGATAACAGCCTGCATCAAGTGCAGATGTGCTGAAACTGTACTGTGTTGCGACTTGCACGGTTTCAGTGTAAACCGGCTGACCAAGTAAATTGCAAACAACAAGTTGTCCGGAAACCGCCGAGCCTCCGAACGAAAGGGTAACCAACTCCGCAGCCGGATTCGGGTAAACCGTAAATGCTGGGAGTGCAAATGCGCCAACCGTTCCGGTGGTTACTACCACAGGCGAATCGTAATTATTCACAAGGTTTGCAGCACGGTGATAAACAAGCACAGCACTTTCGCCACTATAGGTGCTGCTGCCCCAGCCGGGAACACCGGCAACCGGCATTTGGTTGCCGAGGCCGGTGTGCTTGCCAACGGTAATTACACCCGAAGCCGTTTTAAATACACCGTAAAGCCGCACATTATCGCCGCCCTGCTGCGTAAGCGTATCCCATTGGCCAACAACCAGCGAACTGTAGAGTGGCACACTGAAATCGGGTTGATAAACACGTACAAAGTCGTTCCAGCACGACTGGCTGCCGGTACCGGGCTTCGGCATTTTCTGAAATGCGTTTGCGGTTGTAATGGTTCGGCGACCTTTGCCCAATACCACAACAGATCCGTTGGCCGTTACTTTCATCATGTTTTTGCCGAGATACGTGGTGTTTACATTGGCCCAGCCGCTGTTGGGGTTTGGCCAGTTGTCGAGATTCGGATCGGGGTGGGGGCTGCCGAAATTGGTTGATCCTTCTATGTATTCGGCTACATACGTGCTGTGCATCAATGTGCCGTTGGCCAGCGTAAGTTTACCGAGCCACGAAATATGGATATTGCCGTTTGTGCCGGTAAACTGGTTTTGAAAGCCCGAGGCCGTTGGGTTTGCAGCAATAGTATTGCCCTCCCAGAAGTTTTCTACATTGTTGCCGTGACACCGTGCCTGCACAACCAGATAACCTGTTGTCAGCGGCATAGAATAATCTATCGCCAGCGCATCAATGTATTGATCGGGTGTTGAGTTTACAGTATCGCCGTTGGGCTGGAGCTCGTGGTAAAGTCGCGACCACCAGAGCAAACCGCCATCGGCATCCATAGCCATTACGGCGGGCTCAAAATCCGGATTGCCGTCGGGCAAAACTGATTTGGCATTAAAGCCAATGTACATGTAGTTATTGCGACGATCAATGGCAATCGACTGCGGGCCGTAGGTAAATGTGCCCGGCGGGCTGTAGCCGGTGTAGCCCGGCCCGCTGCTGGTATTGCCCGGCTGTCCGGGATTGCAGGGCGAATTGTAGAGTACATCGAGCGGCCATTTGCCTTGTTTCATGCCGCCATTACCATCGGGTGTAAGCAACGTATAATCGGCCATATTGGGCGAGCGGAGTTCGCAGCGGTTGGCATCGCGTTTGAAAACAATGCCGCTGTAAAGCAAACTTGTGGGGCCGCCCGGATACTGTGAGGCTTCCCCAAAATATTCGCCGCCAACAACTTTCCAGTGTATGCGCCAATCGTCAACAACGGTGCGGTTTCCGAAAGCATCGAGTTTATAGATAACGCTCCAGTTGTAGGCATGCGAATCGCCTCCGGCAAAAACGACAGAGCCATCGTTGCCCACATCCCAGGGCTGGTATATGTCGGGGTAGGCGCCCGTTGTTGCCGATACATTGTACACCCAGCTAAAACCGGAAGGGGTTCCGTTTACAAAATTGGCATCCAGTTTACCAATGAAATAGCCGCCGGTATTACTGTCTTCGGTATTTCCGCTGATGTACACATCGCCGGTAGGCGTGCCCGGAATATTGGTTGTTTTGATGAATTTAAAATCTTCGGCAGCGCCGGCGGGCAGGTAGTAAAACCGCAGCATGTTTTGCAGTGTACTGTCGAACTCGCAGATAAAAGCAAACTTGCCGGTTCCTGCGTTGTTGGTAATTCCCGGATTGGTAAGCTGAATTTGAGGCACAGCGCTGCCGATCCACGAAATGTTATCTGCTGCACCAAGCACAATTACATTCCCGTTTGAAACCTGAACTACATCATTGAAGGTTTCGTTTCCGGTTCCGCCGGCATAAGCCGAAAGTGTTGTTTGTGCGGACAAAGGCGCAACAGCAGAGACAATGGCGACAAGTAATGAGTAAATTTTATACTTCATTCTTACTGATTTTGGAACAAAACCTAAAATAGAAAGAACTGTCTGATTATTAAAAAATAAATCTATATCGACTTTCTGCACAAATAACCTTCGTTGGTGAGTAATTGGCTTGTTTTATTGATGTTTGCTGGAATTGGCTTACTGTCTAGGTTTTTATTTCATCCGCATTAAAATTGAAATTGGTAGTTAGAATGCCTGCTGTTTTTCTTTCCATCAAAAATAAAATCGGCAACGGGTAACTAGCCTTATCGGGCAAACGTCGGTTTACCGCTATCTTTGTGCCCTAATTTTCAGATTTAAAGATTATGGCTAATACCCGACGCGTTCGCGTTCGTTTTGCTCCCAGTCCCACAGGCCCGCTGCACATGGGCGGTGTGCGTACTGCTTTGTACAATTATCTTTTTGCTAAAAAACACGGCGGCGATTTTATTCTCCGCATCGAAGATACCGACCAGGAACGCCTTGTTCCGGGTGCTGAAGAGTACATCATCAACTCCCTGAAATGGTGCGGTATTGAGCCCAACGAAGGCATTGGTTTTGGCGACGGAGATTGTGCGCCTTACCGCCAGAGCGACCGTAAAAACGCCGGTGTTTATGCACAGTACGCTGATCAGCTCATCAAGAGCGGACACGCATACTATGCATTTGATACAAAAGAAGAGCTCGACGAACAGCGCAAGCGGTATGAAACCATGGGCAAGGCCTTTGCCTACAATGCGCTCACCCGTCAGAACCTCAAAAACTCGCTTACCCTTTCGGAAGACGACGTAAATGCGCGCATTGCGGCCGGAGAACATTACGTCATCCGCACCAAAATTCCGCGTAACGAAGAAGTTCGTTTTCATGATATTATTCGCGGTTGGGTAGTTGTTCACAGTTCACAGCTGGATGATAAAGTGCTGTTCAAAAGTGATGGCATGCCTACTTATCATCTTGCGAATATTGTGGATGATTACTCGATGAAAATTTCGCACGTTATCCGAGGTGAAGAATGGCTGCCCTCGGCACCGCTGCATGTTTTGCTGTATCGTTTCCTTGGCTGGGAAGATGTAATGCCCGAGTTTGCGCACCTTCCGCTTATTCTTCGTCCCGAAGGAAACGGAAAACTCAGCAAGCGCGATGGCGACCGTTTAGGCTTTCCGGTGTTTCCGCTTTCAGGCGAGTTGGTCGATACAAACACCAATACGCCTGAGAAATTTACCGGCTACCGCGAAAAGGGTTATTATCCCGAAGCATTCATCAATATGCTGGCGTTGCTGGGCTGGCACGGAAGTTCCAATCAGGAATTGTTTACGCTGGATGAGCTAGTTGAAGCGTTTTCGCTGGAGCGCGTAAGCAAATCGGGAGCAAAGTTTGATGCCGAAAAAACAAAGTGGTTCAACCAGCAGTATCTCCGCAAGCGCAGCGATGCTGAACTGGCTGCTGAGTTGATTCCGATGCTGAAAGAAAACGGCATTGACACAACGCCCGTTTTTGCAGAAGCCATTTGCCGTTTGCTGAAAGAAAAAGTGCAGTTCAGCTACGAGCTCCGCGATCAGAGCGGCTATTTCTTCAGCGATCCGACAACATACGACGAAGGCGTTATCAGCAAGCGCTGGAATGAGCAGAATGCTGCCTTTATGAAAACGCTTGCGGATGCATTCAGCAATCTTAGCGAATGGACAGCGGCAAGCACCGAAGCTTGTTTCAAAGCAACTGCAGAGGCTGCGGGCATTAATCCCGGACAAGTGATGCAGCTTTTCCGTGTTTGCATCAGCGGTTTGGGCGGAGGCCCTGTGCTGTTTGAGCTTGTTGAGTTGCTGGGCAAAGAAACCATTGTGCGCCGCCTGAATAATGCGGTGAACACCATTGGCAAGTAAACAGCATGGGCATTATCCGCGTTGATGGTATCAGAGTGCGCGCCAATCACGGCTGTTTGCCTGAAGAAGGCGTTATTGGTGGTGATTATATTGTAAACGTGCGCATTGATGTTGATTTCTCGCCTTCTGTAAAGAGCGATGAACTTGACGACACGGTTGATTACTGCGTGGTGTTTGAGTTGGTGAAGCAAGAAATGGCGATCCGCTCAAAACTCATCGAGCACGTTGCGCACCGCATTCTCACACAGTTGCGCAATCGCTATCCGCAAGTCAACGAATTTCAGGTAGAAGTGGTGAAAATTGTTCCACCAATGAATGGTCCTGTTGATCAGGTTTCTGTTTTAGTGGCGGGGTAATTTTCATAAAACCATCTTCTTTGTAATCAATGTTGGACATCTCTTTGGGCTCGAAAGATTAAGGCGGGCGAAGGAGCGAAAAACGGAATTTCTTTTTTCGCAACGAGTCAAACGAAGAGATTTTGAGTTTTAAGAGATGTCTATTTTGTTTTTCACCGAAATGATTACCTTTGCTGTCCCTGAAAAACAGCAATAGCTGAAATTTTCAATCAGGGTCCTGTGGCCGAGTGGCTAGGCTCAGCTCTGCAAAAGCTGCTACAGCGGTTCGAATCCGCTCGGGACCTCAACAAGAGTAAAAAGGACACAACTAAGTTGTGTCCTTTTTACTTTTAACCCCCATTCATACAGTTTTAATTACTTCAAATCGGCTATTCAAATATTTTTGCAGCATTAATGGTTACCATTTCCCCTCCGCGGT
>CALRTD020000276.1:0-6316 GCA_943371015.1 Synechococcus sp. UW140
ATTGGCTTTCCGCTCACCCATTCGTTTTCGCCCGATTATTTTGCGGGAAAATTTGAGCGCGAAGGCATTTCCGATGCTCAATACCAACTCTTTCCGCTCGAAAGCATCAGCGAACTTCCTGCATTGCTGCACAGCGAATCATCGCTTGCGGGTTTCAACGTTACTATTCCGCACAAACAAAGCATTCTTCCGCTGCTCGACAGTATCGACGAGATTGCGCAGCGGGCCGGTGCCGTAAATACAGTTAAAATCTTAGCCGGCAGCACCGGCAAACACGGCAGTTTTCAGCTACTCGGCACCAACACCGATGTTTACGGTTTCCGGCAATCGCTCAAGCCATTTCTGACCTCGGCACACGAACGTGCTTTGATTTTCGGAACCGGCGGAGCTGCAGCAGCAGTTGACTATGTGCTGCGTGAAATTGGTGTTGATACTATTTTCGTCTCCACTTCCGGCAAAACATTGCCCGACCGTGTTGTGCTTGCTGCCGAAGAGGTAAACGAATATGTGCTGAACGCTTGCAAATTGCTTGTGAACACCACACCGCTCGGCCAGTTTCCGGAAACAGCTGCTGCTCCCGCCCTGCCCTACGAAAAGCTGACCAAAGCGCATTTGCTCTACGACCTGATCTACAATCCGGCCGAAACCACCTTTATGCGCGAAGGCCGCAAGGCCGGAGCTACCGCCATGAACGGCTTGGATATGCTCAAACTGCAAGCCGAAAAAGCTTGGGAATTCTGGAATAGTTAATCAGCGAGCCTTGCGAGCTGCGGAAAGTTTTTCGGCAAAGCCGAAGTAAACTTTCCGCAAAACTGAAAGAAGTCTGTGACTTCTTTCATCAATAGCACATTGCCCCAACAGTCGCAGACGGTGAACAAAAAAGCGGCGAGTCTCCCGACTCGCCGCAGCAGTTTAGAATAGCAGTATGGAATAGATTTATTTCAACGAAAAAAGATTATCCACAAGCGGAACACGCTCAACAGTAAAACCTTCGGCAAACTCTACACCCGCATCGCGGCCAAGCACGCGCATTTTAGCTTCAACCGCATCAAAAAAATCGGGCCGTGAAATGGCGGTTGCGGGTTCTGTTGAATCGGGGTTCCAGAATTGCGAACTAAACGCTTTTATGGCTTCCAATTTCTTAGCAACATAAGGAGTTACATCAACTACAAAATCAGGTTTAATGTACCGATCCTGAATGTAGTGATAAACAACCTCGGGCCGCCAGGCTTCTTGCTCCGCACCATCAAGCTGAGTCGAAATGCGGCGCAGACCACTGTAAAAACAGGCATCCGAAATAAGTTTGGAAGCACGGCCATGATCGGGATGCCGGTCGGAAACAGCATTGGCCAGCACGATGCGCGGACGGTATTGCCTTATTTTTTGGATCAGCAAACGCTGATGCTGTTCATCATTGCTAAAGAACCCATCGGCCATCGTCAACTGATCGCGAAACGTAAGGCCGAGTATTTTTGCGGCATTCATGGCTTCTGTGGTGCGCAGTTCAGCGCTTCCGCGTGTGCCAAGTTCGCCGAGCGTGAGATCCAGAATGCCGGCCGTTTTGCCTTCGGCAATGTGTTTAAGCAAAGTGCCCGCACAACTGAGTTCAACATCGTCGGGATGAACGCCGATGGCGAGAATATCAATACTGTTCATTGCGGCAAATTTACAAGCCCTCAGCGACTTGTACTAATATTTGTTTGGCCTTGTCTTCTCTCGGCTTCGCTCGAGATGACAAGAGCTTACTAGAAAATTAAAAAAGCCTTTGTCCGCTCGAGATGACAAGGCAAGCTAGAATGCAGTCACCGAAAACTCACCTTACAATGCTAAACCAGTAATAAAGATCTCAGGTGTAGAAACAGCAATATTGGCTTTTCGATAGTCTTTTACATTTCGCGTAAGTAATACCTGCACTTTATGCTGTATAGCGGTATTGTACTGAATCGCATTTTCAAAATCCTTTACATCACTGGCAAGTGCTATGTCAATTACTTTTTCATCAACAGGCAAAATATTCACTACTGTTTTGAATCGTAAAAGGATCATGCGTGAATCGCGTCGTTTGTATTGCGACTGCAGGATATAATCGATATGCGAAAATGTAAGTGCGGAAACATGAATACGAAGATTTCCTCTGTCGGCAAAAGTAAAAAGCCGCTCAGCGGCGGCATTGTGCGGCTGGCGGCCGGTAAGTAAATCAAGACACACATCGGTATCCGCAAAAACTTCGAGCATTTTACTTTGAATATTTTTGTTTCAAATGCTTTTTGTATGATACCTTATCTGTTTCAATCTGCTCAGCATGAATAACGCCTGAGAGACTTTTTACCAGAGGTGATACTTCATCAGGTTCTATTCCGGCAGTAAGCCTGTCGAGATAAGTTTCTATGATAAATGAGAGACTGACACGCACTTTATAAGCATATTGCTTGGCTTTTGATATTACCTGCTCGTCTGGTTTGAGCGTGAGTTTAGTGTCGGACTTTTCCATGATAACTACCTATACGTACAAATATATAATGACATGTACATTCAAAATTGTATGACTATTATTCACATACAGTAAATTCGCAACATGAAATACCTCTTTCTTCTTTCTGTATTGTGGCTTGCGGGATGCGCTACAACGCCCGAAAATACAGCTCCAATTCCATTTAATCCTGCAACCGTTCAGCCCGCTATCGAAGGCTTAAACATCAACTTCGGTAAAGGTATCCGCGAGAAAAATGCTGCACTTATTGCTGCAAACTACGATCAGGCCGCACATCTTTGTCCCGATAACGATACCTACATCAATGGCCGCACGGCTATTGAAAACTGGTGGAGAGAAAGCGTAAATCAGCTTGATGATATGACAATGACCACCATTTCGCTTGAAGGCACCCGCGATTTACTGTATGAAACCGGAATGGCTACAACAACCGTTCACATTGGTGATTCTATTTGGGTGCAGAATGATAAATATGTGAATGTTTGGAAATTGCAGGCTGACAGCTCGTACAAAATTGTGGTGGATATTTGGAATGGAATTGGGAAGAAATAGCAACAACTAATAAAATAAAAAAACCGCCTGAAAACAATCGTCTTCAGGCGGTTTTTTTGTGTGAAAACAGATCTACTTCTTCAACCAATTCACAATCTCATCACACAAAGGACTTTCCTGCGGAGCAACGTGCCCAACATACTTACCATTCTCGTCAATCATAAACTTCTGGAAATTCCATTTTACCGGAGCATCTTCAACACCGTTCTCGGCTTTTGTGGTGAGCCATTTGAACAGCGGATGGATTTTCTCGCCTTTTACGTCAATCTTCTCCATCATCTGGAACGTAACGCCGTAGTTTTTCTGGCAGAAAGTTTGGATTTCGGTGTTTGTTCCGGGCTCCTGCCCCATGAAATTATTAGCGGGGAAACCTACAATCATAAATTTCCCGTCTTTGCCGTAAGTATCATAAAGCTCCTGAAGCTGTTTGTATTGCGGAGTTAATCCGCACTCAGAAGCGGTATTTACGATCAATACTTTTTTGCCTTTGAGTGAACTCAGGTCAAACGGTTTTCCGTCTATGGCATTTGCTTTAAAATCGTAAAGCGTTTTGGTTGTTGTTTGTGGTGTTTGCATGGCTAATGAGCTGGCGGCAACGGCCGCAATAATTATGAGTGCTTTCATGTTCGGTGATGTTCCTTTAGTAAACATACGCAAATGCCGAATGTTCAGATCGCGGCATTCACATTTCGGGTTAACTTTGCTGCCGAAATGCTGTTTGCACAAACCCTGAACCTGTTCCGCCGCGAGTTGCTTACCGAGCAGCGCCGCAAATATGCTTTTTTCGGGGTGCTGTTATACGTGGTGGCTACGGTATTTGTAAGCCGGTTCAGTTTTAAAGTGGTGCGCGATGTGCCAACGTGGAATGCCCTGTTCTGGATCATCCTGCTTTTTGCCTCGGTTATTGCCGTAGCCCGCAGTTTTGCCCAGGAAAGCAACGGCCGTCTGCTTTACCTCTACACCCTCGCCGATCCGCGGGCCGTTTTGTATTCAAAGCTCATTTACAATACGCTTTTAATGATTGTGCTCGGACTCACCGGCCTTCTGGTTTTTGCCGTTGTGGTCAACTATCCGGTTGCCGATACACCGCTGTTCCTGCTCACGCTGGTTTTAGGTTGTGCGGGACTGGCAGGCACATTTACACTTATTTCGGCCATTGCATCAAAAGCCGGAAATAACTTTGCGCTGATGTCTGTGCTGGGCTTTCCTGTAGTGCTGCCCATGCTGCTGGCCATTATCCGCGCATCAAAAATGGCAGCCGACGGAACCGGCTGGGAGGGTGCCTCGGTTTACATCGGTATAATAATCGCATTAAACGTGATCGTTATCACGCTTTCCGGCTTGTTATTTCCGTACCTTTGGCGCGATTAAAAAACGGCAAAAACGTATGAAACTGAACTGGTGGAAATGGGCTTGTGTTGTACTGCTAATCTACACCTTTATTGCCGGCATACTCATACCCATGGCTCCCGGCCTGTATGAAGTAACGCCGGTAAATCTCTCTACTGCTTCGGCGCCGTTTACTGTTAATATTACCGGCTACAATACCCGTTTTCTGAGTAACGAGAAAACCATTCAGGCGTGGCTGCTGAACGACAAAAGCAAAGTAGCGGCCACTTCCGTAAAAGCTATCAGTGAAACACAACTTGAAGTGGTTTTTCCGCAGCTTGCTCCTGTAAATCGTCCTGTTTTCGATTTGTTTGTGAATGATGATGCCGACGGAACAATGGTAATGGCCAATGCCATCGCCTCAACCGATTCTACTTCCAGCATTACCCCCAACAATACGATTACTGTCAAAAACGAAAAAGCAGATCACTTTGCTTTTCCCTTCCAGCACATCCTTTACGAATCTATCCGCAACCTGTTTTTCCACGTACCCATGTGGTTTACCATGATTGCACTTATGGCTTGGGCGGTGTGGAACAACATTCGGTTTTTACGCAGCGGAAATCTGGCCCATGACAATAAATCAGCCGAAGCTGTAAATGCCGGCTTGCTGTTTGGCATACTGGGTTTGCTTACCGGTTCGCTCTGGGCGCGTGTTACCTGGGGAAGCTGGTGGGTTGATGATATTAAACTGAACGGTACAGCAATTACCATGCTGGCGTATATGGCTTATGTGGTGCTGCGCGGAGCGGTTGAAGACGAACAGAAACGCGCCCGGATTTCGGCCGTGTACAGCATTTTTGCTTTCGTCATGATGCTCGTGCTTATTGGTGTGCTGCCCCGCCTCAACGGCAACGACTCACTGCATCCCGGAAACGGCGGCAATCCGGCTTTCGGGCAATATGATCTCGACAGCCGTTTACGCTCCGTGTTTTACGCCGCCTGCCTCGGCTGGATCCTGCTCGGTTTCTGGGTGTACAACATCCGCCTGCGCATCCGTAATCTCAACGAAAAATATTCACAAGCATAATGGCCTCCGCAATGAAACGCATTTTGGTTCTCCTCTTCTCTGCTCTCTTGTTTGCCGCACAGCTTCCGGCACAGAATGCCGATAATCAGGTTGTGCAGTCGCTCAAAGGCAGCGGACTTTTTAACGTGGTTTTTGCATGTATCGGTATTGTCCTTTTCGGATTGCTGTTTGCCATTATCCGCCTCGACCGCAAAGTGAGTAAACTCGAAAAACAGGCTAAATAATTCTGCCATGAAAAAGACGCATATAATAAGCATTGTAGTTATTGCCGCCGCCATTGTGTTTCTGGTGAGCATGCTCAGCAATTCAAGCACGTATGCTGATTTTGCTGAAGCCGCCAAGCTTGGTGCCGATGAAGATGTGCATGTTGCCGGACAATTGGTACGCACAAAACCCATGGAATATAATCCGCAGGTTGATGCCAACCGTTTTGTGTTTTACATGACCGACCGCAACAATGTGGAGAAGAAAGTAGTACTGCTCAAATCAAAGCCGCAGGATTTCGAACGCACACCGCAGTTAGTAGTTATCGGCTGCATGAAAGGCAATGATTTTGTAGCCAAAGATGTGCTGATGAAGTGCCCGTCGAAATACAACGACGGCAAAGAGCAGATGGCAGAAAACAACTAAGCCCGGTTTCGGGTTGTAAAGGCAACTATGGAAATTGATTATGCCGGCGAACAGCCGTTGTGGGGAATTATAGGGCACGGAAGCGTGGTGCTGGCATTTGTGACGGCCATTTTTTCGGCCATCGTCAACTTTCTTCGCACCCGACCCAATCCGCTTGCCGAAGATCAGTGGCGTAAACCAGCCCGCATTATTTATTACACACACTTTATTGCCGTAGCAGCCAT